>NZ_CAXVWM010000196.1:0-10899 GCF_964263775.1 Agreia sp.
TGCCCGCCCCGATCGTAGGGCAGTGGCGATTTCTAGGCGCAACGATCCGCGGCCTTGGACGTAGAGGGCTTGGTAGATGGTCTCGTGGGACACCTGCATCTCCACTTCCTCGGGATGCTCGAGCCGGAGTCGGCCCGCGACCTGCTCGGGGCTGAACCGTTCGGTGAGCATCGATACGACCTGTCCTCGTAACGCTAGCCCGTCCAACTTCCGTGCTCGTGGCTGGCGGGCCCTCGCCCACGTCTGTTCCTGCGCCAACGAGGGCACATACCGGTCATAGACCCGGTTCCTCGCTACCTCGCGACTGATCGTCGACGGCGCTCGACCCAGCAGGTTTGCGATCCGTCGAATCCCTTGGCCGCGGGCGAGGTGGAAGCCGATCTCTTCCCGCTCCCGCAATGACAGCGAGCCAGGGCGAACAACAGCGAAGTTCCGAAGAGGTGATGGCAGCACCTGCCGATCCTCGCCGAGCCACCGATACGCGGTCGCCCGCGACACTCCCGCAGCTCGCGCAGCAGCCGACGTCGGCAGCCCCTCGTCCAACCCCTTCCAGAACGCCAACCGAACAGCCAACGGCGACACAGGCCTTGCCATCGAAAACACCCCACACGACTCAGGGTGTTGCGCTCACCACCTGAATTCGCCACCCATGGTCTACAAGACTCTTGCAAGCTTGGTCATCTTCGCAACGAACGTTGTCAGTATCCAGGGCGATTAGCAGAGGGCGGCCGGTTGATTGAACGCTACGCCGCCCACGAGTGGCAAACCAATCCGACGAACCTGCTGATCATCTCACCCACCGGGGGCGGGAAACCTACCTCGCCTGCGCGTTGGCCATCGGCGCGTGCCAAGGCGAGCACTCGGTTCTGTATTACCGGATGGATGACCTCGCCCGCCGGCTGATCATCGCCCGAGGCGACGGCATCGCGCATCAGAAACTGTTGAACGAGCTCTCCAACATCGACCTGTTGATCATTGACGACTTCCTCACCGTCGGTGTCGATAGCGACGCCGCGAGTGACCTGTTCGCGATCCTTGCCAACCGGGAACACCGGCTGCCGACGATGATCGCGTCGCAAACCGGGCCCGCGCACTGGGTCGCCGCGCTGCCCGACCGCGTCGCGGCCGACTCGATCGTGAACCGACTGGCCAACAACGCCCGCATCATCAACCTCGGCCAAATCGACATGAGCCGACACAGCAACGACCAAGCCCGCGCCCACGAGGAGTACTGGGCATAGCGCCAAGCGCTCGGTCCGGCCGTGACTTCGACCTTCCCTGAGATGGAATGCTGGCTCATGAAACCGACTTTGACACATCCAGGGATGTGCGGTGAGGGATCCCTTATCGGCGCTCACGGAGCTTCCTGTTCAGCTTGGCTCGGTGCCGCGGGTTGGGCACGTTCAGGTGCTGTCGGTCGCCTCGGAGAATAGTCGATGCCCACACCATTGATCGCGGCCCGGCTCGCTAGCATCGTCCGGGGGTCGTGCAACGCCGATCCAGGAACTCGGTCAGCTGGCGTGATTGGTGGAACATACTTGTTACATGGACGCTCTCGCTCTGCAAGCCGATAAGTTCGGGGCGCCCTTGACGCCCACCGTGATCCATCGGCGGTCGCGGCGACCTGACGATGTCGAGATCCGGGTCAGCTACTGTGGCATCTGCCACAGCGATCTACATGCGCTTCATACTTCTCCACACGACGGCGGCGCGTTTCCGCTCGTTCCTGGACACGAGTTCGTCGGCAAGGTAACTGCTGTCGGCGAGGAAGTGACAGAGTTTCACGTGGGCGATTCCGTCGCGGTCGGCAACATCGTCGATTCGTGCGGGACGTGCCGCATGTGCCAGGCCGGCCAAGAGAATTTCTGCGAGAACTTCCCCACGCTCACCTACGCGGGACGAGACCGCGTCGATGGCACGCCGACTCTGGGGGCCTACGCGACTCGCTACATCGCTAAGGAGCACTTCGTCTACCATGTACCCCCGTCGCTCGATCCTGCCGCCGTCGCTCCCCTGATGTGCGCCGGAATCACAGTCTGGGAGCCGCTGCGCTCTGCCGGTGTGGGGCCAGGAACGCGCCTCGGCGTGGTCGGTTTGGGCGGTCTGGGCCACCTCGCCGTGAAGCTCGGGCGGGCGCTAGGCGCCGATGTCACGGTGTTCACGACTTCGCCGAACAAGATCGATGATGCGCGCGAGCTCGGAGCAGACCACGTCGTGATCTCTCGAGACGATGAAGCGATGGCGGCACACCGGGCAACCCTCGATGTCGTCATCGACACCGTCTCGGTCGAACACGACCTGGCGCCGTACCTGCACACTCTGGACCTGGACGGAACGCTCTTCTCTCTCGGCTACCTCGGACCCATCACCGTCTCTACCATCGACCTCCTCGTCGGCCGCAAGCGGCTCGCTTCAGCCGGAAGCGGAGGGCACCGCTACACCCAGGATCTGCTCGGCTTCTGCGGCGAACACAACGTCACCGCCGACATCGAGATTGTTTTGCCTGAAGACGTCGAGCACGCTTTTGAACGGCTTCGAAGCAACGATGTGCGCTACCGCTTCGTTCTCGACCTGAGCACGTTCGGCGACGACAATGCTGTCCTGAGCTGACCGGACCAGCAGGGAAAGGCCGCAAGCGGTGCTGCAGCTCGCGGGAAAGGGTGCCGACAGGGGCGCCCGAGCAGACTCCGGAACGGGTTCTTGACGCGGGGAAGCGTATGCCCAATACGTCGCAGATCGCACCCTCCTGAGGCTTCAGGTTCACGCACAAACTGTCGACGATATCCCCGAAATCGGCCGGTCCTTCGTGATGGCCAAGCCAAAGTGACTTGCTTCAACAAAACAGGCTCGGGCTCCAGCGACCGTGACGTTCAAAGCCTCATCGCCTACGGGTAACCGTGTCACCTCCTCGTGACAGCCGGCGTGGAGAACCTCTCGACGGATTGGACTCTAATCCTTTCCCAGGGGATTCGCCATCCCTCCTCGGCGCGACGACGTCTTATTCTTCTTCCCTTGAAGTGAGTGCACAGTCACTCTCTTTGTCAGGTACGAGACAGATCGGGCCGACTTCATTCCACCCGGCACAAACACTCAAACGCATCCGACGCGCTCCCAGGCTCGTGCTCATTGCCTTGTGGACCGGGCCGCTCCTTGACTTGGGTGAGTTAGCTCTACTCGCCGTCATTCTTGTGGCCCTCGTGCTGTGCGGCACTCCCCGCATGCCGCATCGATCATCGCCGTCGCCGCCGTCTAGTTGAATAGGATCTATTCCCGCAAGCGTTGACCCGGTCTTCCGAAGACTTGGCCGCAAGCTTCCGAACACAAGGAGAACCAACATGAACATGCCTACCGACATCGATCATTCCGCGCCGGTCATCGCACGCGCCTCGATCGCCATCGCAGCCACCCGAGCAACGGTTTGGGCTTTGCACACCGATGTGAACTCGTGGGCCAGCTGGAACGCCGATATCTCCGAGGCGCGGCTGGACGGACCATTCGAGGTCGGCAGTTCATTCGAGTGGACCAGCTACAACTTTCCGGTGACGTCGGTCGTTTATGCGGTCGAGGAACAGCACCGAATTCTGTGGGGCGCCCCGGCCTCGGGTATCACCGGAATACATGAATGGCTCTTCGAGGACACCGAAGACGGCGTAACAGTCGCCACCACGGAGTCCTTCGCGGGCGCACCTGTCGAGGCGGACGTCACGGCAATGCAGGCGACACTTGACCAGTCACTGCAATCGTGGCTCGCCCAGATCAAGGGCGCCGCGGAACGCACTTAAGAAGTCTGCGACGACAATGCTGTCCTGAGCTGACCGGACCAGCAGGGAAAGGCCGCAAGCGGTGCTGCAGCTCGCGGAATACGAGGAAAGAGTGCGCTGCCTCCCCCCACGACCACTGCGTAGCTTTCCTCATCGCGCAGGAGCCGCTCCTCGCTCTCCGCCGCCGCGTCCCGTCTGACGAAGCCTGGCAAGCGGATCCTCCACCGGGCAGTCTGAGTGCGAGCGGCGGCGGGTAGCGGGAGCCGTGCCAGCCTTCCTTCTGGGCTAGTTCGCTGGCTCCGATCGCCGACACTGGTGCCCCCGGCGGCATGATCGCCAGGAGCCACCCGCCTGGGTAGATGCGTGAGACTGTCCGCACGGTTTCCTCAACCGTCTCAACGTGTAACTCTCACGATCAACAGGCGGCGGCGCGCCTTCTCGCCTTCTCGTTGTGCCCAGTCTCAGAGAGTAACGACGAGCTTCTTGGCTGAGATGCCGTGACGTAATCGTTCGAGTCCGGCGGGGATTGCTTGCAGTCCGTTTCCGACGACTTCCGCCGGAGGTTGGGCCTGGTAGGCGCCGGTGCCGAGCGCGGCGGGAAGAAAGTCGTTGTAGATGGCTGGGCCTACCTCGTTGTCTTTGAGGGAACCACCCCAGATCCCGCTGACGCGGACTCCTCGGGGTGCTCGCAATGCGGAGAGACGGGTCAGGATCTCGGGAGCGGACGATGACACGCGCCTGCTGCCCGGTACCCGAGCGGCGACTTTCATTACCTTCGGGAGCGACCCGTTGCCGATCGCGATCGATCCGGCGAGGAAACGGTCCCCGATCGCAGCGATGAGCTCCTTCACGGCCGTGGCGCTGTTGCGGTCGACGACTTCATCGGCGCCTAACGTTCGGAGGTATTCGAAGTTGCGCGGTGAGGCGGTGGCGACGACACGGTATCCCGCGTTGCGGGCCAGCTGGATCGCGTTGCTGCCGACTCCGGTCGATCCGCCCCAAACAAGTACCGTCTCATTTCGGTCGGTGGGGTCGGCGGTGGGGAGCGCCAAGGCCAGACCGTCGTTCTGGAACATTCCTGTGGCTGCCGTCGAGAGTTGGAGGGGTAGGACTGCGGCCTGCTCGAAGGTGAGCGAATCGGGAATCGCGGAGACCATGCGTGTTGTGAGGATGACATACTCCTGGAAACCGCCCTGATTGGGTCGGTTGATCGATTTTTCCGTCCCGAGCGCGTGGCCGAGTACTCGATCGCCGACCGTCAGACCGTGCGGGCCCGGGCCGACGGCTTCGATCTCACCGGCGACATCCTGCCCGACCACCGCTGGGAAGGTGAGCCACGGTAGGACGAACCGATAAGCGAGCCAGGGGATGCCGTCGATTAGATTGAGCCCGACGGCACGGTTGCGCACGACGATCTCATTCATGCCGGGGGTGGGGTACGGCGCAGATCCCACCTCGAACGATCGCCGCTTCTTCGGCAGCCAGAGCGCATGGTTCTCGGGTGTTGGTCGGGCCATCAGCGAGCCATCCTCTCGCTCGTCGTCCACGCCGCAGTCGCGTTCTCGGCCGTGACGATCGGGGGCAGCGCAACCTCGCGGCCGTGATTGTCAAACATTCGGCCGCTGATCCCGGCCAGCGATCGGCTGCTTGCGAGGTGTTCGACGACGATGCAGCGTTCCTTGGCGAAAACGTTCGAGATTGAACCCACGAGCCGTAGCGGCAGCCGTTGCGTTGCGAGCAGGTTCGACCGGATCAACCCCGGATGGAACACATTAACGGTGGGACCTTCAGGGCGGATGTCGGCGAGATGTCGGGCGAGCAACAGCTTCCACGCGACAGTCTGGGTCATCAGCGCCGCTGCGGATGTGGTCGGGTCGACGCCGTCGAGGGGACCATTCCGAATGCGCTTGACGAGCGCCGGGGCGACACCCACGATCAGGGCGCGGCTTCCGGGCGTGGAATTCAGCATTGGAAGGACGGATCGGAGAAGTTGGAAGTGGACCAGGTAGTTCGTGGCGAACACCCGCGGAACACCGTCGGCGGTCCGGCCGGTCTCGCCAACGGACCCCGCCGTGCTGACGAGCACGTCGAGCCGATCGGCGCGCTCCTTCAACGCGATCGCTAGCAGCTCCGCCCCAGCCCTCGTGCTCGGGTCGCCCGTGATCGACTCCACGAGCCCGCCGCCACTAAGTTCGTGAATCCTGTCGACGGCGCGCTGGCCGTTCGCCGCGCTCCGCGAGATCACGATCGTCCGGGCGCCAAGGCGGGCCATACCTTTCGCAACCGCGAGCCCAACTCCGGAGGATCCTCCGAACACGGCCACGGTCTTCCCGTCCATACGGTCGACGTCCATACCCACCTATTCTCATCCTAGGACACTCTGTGACATCACAGATAGCACAGAGTGTCATCTCTCGCATATACTGTCGGCGTGCCCAGATGGACAATCGACGCGGAGAAGCGCCTGCGCGACGCCGCGGCGGAACTGTTCGAGGCACACGGCTACGAGGCCGTTACGGTGACCGCGATCGCCGAGCACGCGGGTGTGACCCGTCGTACCTTCTTTCGCTACTTTGCCGACAAACGGGACGTTCTCTTCCCGCAGACCGACGAGATCGGAGAGGCGGTAGCGCAAGCGATCAACGCTCAACCGGTGGAAGCGGATGCGGCCTGCCTTGTGCGGGAGGTCATCGCTGTCCTGGTTCGGGCCGGAACCGCGATCACGAGCGACCGACCAGGCCAGCGCAGACGGCAGACTTTGATCGAGTCGGGTCCGGAACTGCGCGAACGCAGCCGGACCAAGTTGGCGACGACGGCCGCCACAATCGAGTCGGCGCTCACCGCACGGGGTGATCCTTCTGCCCAGATCATCGCGGCGGTCGCCGTGGACCTTCTCCGTACCGCCTACCAGGCGACTCTGGAGGGCGACGATGCGGTCTTGTTCGCGGACCACCTGAACCAGGCTCGCAAAGCTCTGCGAATCTTCGACTTCTGATCCGCGCAGACGAAGATCCGGCGGTCGTGATTTTGAACGTTCTCCCGGGGTAGCGGGTGTATGGGTTCTGTCACTCTTCGGCGGAATTTTGTAATCGATAATTTGCGGGTGCGGCGCGAACCATGACGGATCTCTAATGATCATTCGAGTGTCTGCACTCCCGCCCCTAGAACGACCTTTCCCTCAAATAGATCGGGTGCAAGATCGACCAGTTCGGCAGCATCACTGACGACGCTATCGAAGCCGCGAGCATCCTCGTCATCGGCAACGAGCGACAGAAACCAATCAAAGAACACCGCCAAAGAGCGCCCAGCTCCACACGCAACGAGTGGGGCCAGCGTGCACGTTTACCCCGCCCGATTTAATGCCCGATGAGGGCCCCTTATCTGCAACACTGATTCGGTGACCGGATTGAAGATCGGATACGCCCGCGTATCGACCAACGGCCCGGACCTCACAGCACAACGCGAGGGGCTCGTCGACCTTGGCGTCCCAGAGAACGTCCACGTCGACCATGGCCTCACTGGTACGAATCGCAGCCGGCCAGGTCTACGAGAAGCATTGGTTGCAGTCCGTTCCGGAGACACCCTCGTAGTTACCAAACTCGACCGGCTCGCACGATCGCTGCCCGATGCACGAGATATTGCCGATGAGCTGACCAGGAAGGGTGTCGCGCTCAGTCTCGGTGGATCCCCGCACGGGACGGCATTGGCGATTCGAGCGCACCGCGCATTCAGCCTTCGCCGGCGCCCCAGCGTTCGAGTACGGTGATCGCTTCGCGTAAGGCGAATCCGCGGTCGGTCAGCGCGTAGGCGCGGGTGTGGTGGCGAAGTGGTAGACGCGACAGGAGCCCGGCGGCTTCGAGTTCGCGAAGGCGGGTGGCCAGCATGCTCATTGGTACCCCGCGGTCGCGTTGGAGATCGCCGTAGCGTTGCGGCCCGTCGAGTAGCCGCTCGATGATGAGCAGAGCCCACCGCGCTCCGACGACGTCGAGCGCGGCGGCGAGGTCGTTCACGTGGCGGGAGCGGCGTCCGGCTTCATCCAGAACGGCGAGTAGTGGTAGCCGTCGGGGTCATCGAACTGGCGCTGGTACATGAAGGGGTAGTCGTCGGTGTCACCGATCCGCCCGCCTGCGGCGCCAGCTCGCTCGGTGAGCTCGTCGACCGCTTCGCGGCTGCCCAGGTCGAATGAGACGGTGACCTTCGACGGTGTTTCGGGTCCGCCGATGAGCTCCTCGACACCGCCGACGCTTGCGTACATTTCGCGGCTGCCGAGCATGACGTACTGCTCGGGCGCGATCACAAAGCACGAAACATTGTGATCGGACATCTCGGCATTGAGGGACCATCCGAGCGCGGTGTAGAACGCGGTCGCGCGCTCAACGTCCTCGACTGGGCAGGTGATGAAGATACTCATGTGGACATACTTTCAAAATCGAAGTAGCCAGTCAAGACTGAAGCAGTGGGGGCTCACTGAGGCATGCCGAGTTGCGTCGGTGTACTACGTCGACAAACCGAACGCGTCAGCGGCCGAACGGACGGCCGTTAGAGGATGACTCACGTGCGTCCAAGGTGACATTTAGCGCTTCTGGAAGGCCGCCGTTCACGGCCGCGAAATTCTAGGGCTCACCCTGCATCCGGTGGTAACGTCAGCCGCAAAACCGTGTGCAGGAAGGTGACAAAGATGTTTGGAACCGCAGGATCATCCGTAGGCGACGGCGACCGGTCTAACGGATTCTGGGAGTCCTACAAACGCTTCTTCAGCAGACTCTTCCGCCGCAGGTAACAAAGGTCACCCGCTCGCACACGCCCATACATAGGGTGGGGTGATGCTTTCCCCTCAATCGTTAAGCGAGAGCGACCGCCGGGTCGTCGCAGCGTGGGCGGCGGACTGCGCCGAGCGGGTCCTACCGATCTTCGAGAAAGAAGCCCCAGACGACGAACAAGCGAGGGACGGGATTGCCCGCGCCCCGAGCCTTCTCTCGCGGAGAACTAGACACCGCGGGCGAAATTCGTCGCCGGTTCGTAGCAGGTCGCGCCGCTCAAGCCGCCGCCTCCCCGGCAGGCAAAGCGGCAGCCTGGGCCGCAGGCCAAGCGGCGGGGGCCGCCTACATGGGAGCGCACGCCTTAGGCGCTGCCGCATACGCAGCTAAAGCGGCAGAACTGGTCGCCCCCGGCCACGGGGGCGTAGCAGAGATTGCCTGGCAAATAAGAAACATGGACAAGTGGTTTATCGTCCGCGCCGCGCAGGACTTAGAACCGCAACCGTGGATCGACGCCAGCCTGGTCAGCAACTCCACCTTGCGACTATCGGCACCGGAGCTGGACGATCTGGCACACCAGGTCATGCAGCTCCTCAGCCCATACCGCCTGCGCAACCGCCCGACCCCCGGCCCTGAAGATCGAAGCGTTCAGGCGGCGTTGCGCTTCGTGCCGATCGCGGCCCCTCCCGAAGATCGATCCGCGGAGCACCCAAGGGAAAGTGACTAGACATTCCGATAGTCGATGCCCTATCGGACGCCCGAAGCCAGGGGAAAGATAGCCGCATGACTCTGCGAACCGAGCTTGCTACAGATCGTAAGTGGGCCGATGTGCGAACCGCGTTCGGACCTCGCGCCGGAAAGCCCGACTCATGCTGGTGCCAACGGTTCCGTCACCATGACCACGCGACAAACGAGGATGCGCTTCGCTCAGAGCTACGCGATTCACCCGTCCCCATCGGCATGCTCGCCTATATGAACGATCAGCCCGTCGGCTGGACCCGAGTCGTTCCCCGCCACACGCTCCCCGGAATAACCGAGAACACAGCGCTCAAGCGCATTCTCGAAGAAGACCCTGAGGCCTGGTGGGTGACCTGCATCAACCTCCGCCGAGAGGCCCGCGGCCAGGGCGTGGGCACCGCCCTTTTCCTCGCCGCCACCAACCACGCTCGCGCCAACGGCGCATCAGTCCTCGACGGGCACCCAGTCGACGTCACGATGTCCACCACACGCCCCTCGCCCTCCGCGCTCTTCACCGGAACTGTTTCCATCTTCACGGCCGCTGGTTTCCACGAGATCGGACGCACCTACCCCAGCCGACCGGTCATGCGCGTCAACCTCGCCTGACCAGCACCGCTGACCCATCGGCTTGCGTGCAGCCGGATGCCATTTAGCGCTGCCACAAAGCCGCCATTTAGCGCTGCCACAAAGCCGCCACTTACCGCTGCGACTCACAGGACTGGTTTTCTAGTGATGAACCAGCCCGGGCGCCAAAGACATACTGAACCGTACGTTCCCCAGGTCGCCGATGTTTCAGTTTCGGTAAGTCGGCAGTTCCTGGTGTGGAAGCTACCCGGAGGGGACCGCGTGCCTGCGTATGTTGAGCCGCCTCCCAGCGAATCGTTCGTGTCTGGGGCAGGGTTAGTGTTGGGGTTGTGGAGATTTCTGTGGCGGGGGCCGTGTTCTTGGGGGCGGTGATCCCGTTCGGGTTATTGATTCTCGCCGTAGAAGGCCGTCATGGGTGGGCGAGACGCCGGTGGTTGAACCGGGTCGAGCAGGGGCTCATCGCGGCTGTCGTTGGGTGTTCTCTAGGGTCGCTTGCTGTGTGTTTCGGTGCGGTGAACGGCAATAGCCCGATAACGGGCGGCTCCGCCGTCTTCGTGTATGCCGCGTCCGCGGCGTTGTATCTTTCAAGCGCCTTGTTTTTGTTGACGTCGATGGAAGCGAACGCGAAACTCGCCCACCGGGATAAACCTGACCGTGCCGGCTAGTGCGGCCGAGGAACACCGCGCGTGGTGGTGGTGTGTTTCACTGAAGCGATGGAAATCGCGGCGCAACGATGGCGAGTCGAACTACAGGATCGGTCCTTCACCGGTTGGAAGAAACTTTTCTGGGCGGTGAGGAGTGTCGCCGGTGGGGTGAACGAGTCAGGCCCTGACATCGCCGACCTTGTCTTCATCGCAGTCAACGATGAGACTGTTGCTCACCGGGTGGCAGCTGGTGATGCGTTCGCGGCTGACCGGCTCCTTGGGACAGCTCGGCAGGAACTCCTCACCATGACAAGCCAGCAGTTCGCGGCGGAGTGGGGCGTTCCGCTTGCCACGTCCTAGGCTCGGCACGTGAGTCATCAGGTGGAGCTCGGCATCGTCGCGGTCGCGGCCGGC
>NZ_CAXVWM010000197.1:0-14766 GCF_964263775.1 Agreia sp.
GCCACGGCCAACGCCTGGCGCGAGCAGGCCGCGGCATCCGGCTGGTCTATTCGCGAGCTCGTGATCTCGTTCGCCGCGAAGCACACCTTCGTGGGCACGCCCGTCTTCGTTGCCGAGACGATCAACCGGCATGTGCAGGAGGATGCCTCCGACGGCTTCGTTATCGTGGGAAACACCAACCCGACCGGCCTCGACGAGTTCGTCGACCGGGTCATTCCCGAACTGCAGGAGCGTGGCGTGTACCGAACCGACTACGACGAGAACGCGACCCTGCACGAGACGCTGGGGCTGCCGGCCGTGCCGCGGGCGGCGTCTGCGCGGGCTGCGGCGTCTGCGCCAGCTGCGGCGTCTGCGCCAGCTGTGTCGACACGTTCGACGGCCGCGGCGCTGGCCTCGGCCTAGTGGTCACCCGCGCCGACGTCGTCGTGGTGGGCGGCGGAGCCATGGGCTCCGCCGCCGCCTGGCAGCTCGCCCGGCGCGGCCGTGACGTGACGCTGCTCGAGCGCTTCGGCCCCGGGCGCGCGCAGGGCGCCTCGCACGGGGCATCGCGCAACTTCAACCTGAGCTACGCCGACGACACGTACCTCCCGCTGCTGCGGGAGGCGCTGCCGCTGTGGCGCGAGCTCGAGGCGGAGTCGGGCGTTGCGGTGCTCGACCAGGTCGGGCTCGCAAATCACGGGGCGAACGCCTCATTCGACGCGGTCGCGTCCGCGCTTCCGAGCTATGGTTTCGACGCCTCGTTCCTCACGCCGGAGGAGGCCGGCGATCGCTGGCCGGGCATCCGCTTCGATGGGCGCGTGCTGTTGACGCCGCAGGCCGGCAGGCTCAACGCGGATGCCGCGGTGTCGGCCCTGCAGCAGGCCGCGGTGGCGCGAGGCGCCGTGGTTCTACACCACTCGCGGGTCGTCGCCATCCGGGTCGCGTCAGACGATTCGGTTCTCGTCGACGTGCAGCCGGTCGATGCCAAGACCGGCGAACCGTCGGCACCTGTCGAGACCCTCGACGCGCGCCGGGTCGTCGTGACGCTCGGCGCCTGGACCTCGAAGCTCATCGGCGCGTCCGTGCCCCTGCCGCGCCTGGTCGTGACGCAGGAGCAGCCCGCCCACTTCACCGTGCGCGACTCGGCGCTGCCGTGGCCCGGCTTCAACCACGCGCCGACCCCCGGCGACCCCGCCTACGACTACTGGTACTCGCCGATCTACGGCATGTTCACGCCGGGGCAGGGCGTGAAGGCCGGATGGCACGGCACGGGCCCGGTGCTCGATCCGGATGCGCGCACGTTCGTCGCCGATCCGGCCCAGCTGGCGGCCTTGCAGCGCTACGCCCGGGAGTGGCTGCCCGGCACAGACCCGAACGACTTCGTCGAGATCAGCTGCACGTACACGACGACCCCCGACTCGAACTTCGTCGTCGACTCCGTCGGCCCGCTGGTCATCGGCGCGGGCTTCTCGGGCCACGGCTTCAAGTTCACCCCGTCGATCGGGCGCGTCCTTGCCGACCTCGTCGACGGCACGGCTGCCGCCCCGGCGCTGTTCTCACTGGCAGCGGCTCGCGGCTAGCCTCGACAGCACCGAGCTGACCCGAACTGCTCTCATTCGCGAAAAGCACAGCACGTGGCGTCAAGTCGGCGGCACGATTCGACCTTGAGCGGCTGGCCTAGCGCTGAGGGCCGTCGCGCCCACAGCCGGGAGCAGGCCATGAACCGACGCCGCAAGTCGTGCGATGAGCAACGACGGGTCGACGATGTCGCCGTTGGCGATCATCGCGTCTAATTGGCCGAGCGGCAGTCGAACTGTGGCGACCTGCTCGGCCGGGTCCGCACTCTCAGGCTCAGCCTCGACAGTCGAATGCGCGCTGTATAAGTGCACGGGCCACGCTGAACGGCCGGGGTTGGGAAAGAAGATGTGCAGGGGCCGCAGATCGGTTGGATCCAGGCCCAGTTCTTCGCGACATTCGCGGGCGGCCGCCGCCATCGGCTCCTCGCCCTGTTCGCCGGCACCACCGGGCAGATCATAGATCCAGCGATCCAGAGGATAACGATACTGCCTCGCGAGAACGATCGAGTCACCTTCTATGACCAGGACCGCGACGGCGAACGGGATACTCTCGTCGACCTCGAACTCGATTTCCTGACCACCGGGAAGCTCGACGGAGTGTGTCGCGATTGTGACGCGACCTGTATACGCACGCTTCGAGCCGATGAAGCGCCACGGTCTCTCGGCTTCCGATGTGGCGGTCACGGGATCAGCACGATCTTTCCCCGGGTGTGGCCCTCTTCGCTGAGGCGCTGCGCGTCGGCGGCACGCGCGAGGGGGAAGCGCTCGGAGACCTCCACGTCGAACCTGCCCTGGGCGGCCAGCTCGATCGCTGCGGGAACACCTTCGGCGCGCAGCCGCAGTTCCTCATCGGTCAGCGGCACCGGGCTGCCGCCCGACCACGCCCGAACGCCCAGCTCGGCCGCCCGAGGTCCGGCCACGATCGTGCCGATCTGCGAACGATCGGGCACCAGGGCGAAGGATGCCTCGAGCGCCTCGTCGGTGCCGGCCGCGTCGAGCACGACATCGATTCCCTCGGGCGACGCCGCCCGCACGCGCTCGACAAGGCCGTCGCCGTAGCTCAGCGGAACGGCGCCGAGCTCGACCAGCCGCGCGTGGTTCGCCGGGCTCGCCGTGGCGAACACCTCGGCTCCCCACGCCACGGCGAACTGCACGGCGGCCTGGCCGACGCCGCCCGTTCCTCCGTGGATCAGAAGCCGGGTGCCCTCGCCGACGCCGAGGGAACGCAGCGCCTGGTAGGCCGTCGAGACCGGGATGCCGACGGCCGCGGCCTGCGACCAGGTCCAGACCGAGGGCTTGTGCACGAGGTTCGACGGCGCGACGACGAGGTGGCTGGCGTACGCGCCGGTTGCGCCCTGGATGACGACCTCGTCGCCTGAGGCCCAGCCATCGACTGCCGCTCCGACCTCGAGAACCACGCCCGAGGCATCCGACCCCACCCCGCGCGGCCCATCGAACGGCGGCGACGGGCGACGGCCCGAGCGCAGCTTCGAATCGACGGGGTTCACCCCGATGGCCTGCACTTCGACGAGCAGGCCACCCTCGGAGATCGTCGGAAGGGGAACGTCGACGACCTCGAGGACCTCCGGTCCTCCCACCCGCGAATACTGAACAACCGTCGCCATCGAACCGACCTCTTTCTGTTCACCGGTGTGCAGTTCTCACCGGTCTGCGCGACGCTAGTTCGCGACGGGCTTCAGCGCAAGCCGTCACCCTCACCGTGTCGGCATGTGTCACCGTGTTGTTGCCGTGCCGAGTTGCCTGAATCCGCCCCCTCACCCGCGGTCGAGTGGGCGAATTCAGGCAAGTCGGCGCCCGGTGAGCGAGCGGAAGCGCCGTGAGCGCCTCCGCACCGCGCCGCCCGCCACCTCGTAGGCTCGAACCATGCCCGAACCGCTCGAAACCCCTGCCGCGCTCCAGTCGGATCTCGCCGTCGCCGTGCGCGTCGCGCGCACGGACGAGTACGACGCAGTCGGAGAACTCACCGCGCTCGGCTTCGCGACAGGCCCCTACGCCCATCTTCCCCGCCGACCCGAACGCGTCGCCCTCGAACGTGACGCAGCGGCCCGCGCCGGTGACGGCGGACTGCTCGTCGCCGTAGAAGTCTCCACGAGCGAAGGCGAGGCAAGAATCCTCGGCACCGCGACCGTCACCCGCGCCGAGAACCCGATCTCGCGCCAGGCCCGCGATGGCGAAGCCGAGCTGCGTCTGGTCGCCGTCGACCCGGCCGCACGCGGTCGGGGCGTCGCGCAGGCGCTCGTGCAGGCATCCATCGACCTGGCCGCGAGCTGGGGCGCCCCCGCCCTCGTGCTCGACACCGGACCTCTCAATCACACCGCGCAACGCAACTACCTGCGCGCGGGGTTCGAGCGGGTCGTCGCACGCGAGCTCGGCTCCGAGATCGGAATCGGAACCCCGCAGGTCTACCGCTACGCACTCGAGGACGTCGGTCCCGTGCGCATCCGACTCGTTCGCCCGAACGAGCTCGACGCTGTCGCGCGCCTCACGATCGAGGCGTACGCCCACGACTACGAGCTCTCGGCCGGCTACCGCCAGTCGCTCGGCGACGTGCACGACCGCGCCCGCGCCGACGAGGTCTGGGTGGCCGAAGACACCGCCACCGGCGTCATCCTCGGCACGGTCTGGACTCCCCGGCCCGGCGCCCACCTCTCGCCCCTCGCGCGCGATGGCGAGCTCGACTTCCGGGTGCTGGCCGTGGCCCCGGATGCGCGTGGGCGCGGCATCGGCGCCGCGCTCACCGAGCACGTGGTCGGCCTGGGCCGCATCCGCGGTGTGCGACGCGTCGTGATGAACAGCGGCAGCACCATGCTCGCCGCCCACCGGCTGTACACCCGACTCGGGTTCGTGCGGCTTGCCGAGCGAGAGGGGCGCATCGAGGTCGAACCCGGGGTGTTCGTCGAGCTCTTCGCCTTCGGGCTCGACCTCGACTGAGCGCTCGCGGTCGCCCTGCGCACGATTGTGCCCGAACACCTCCATCCGGGCGCCGGCGCCGGCGCAGAATGGAGGTTTTCGGGCACAATCACCGCATGCCGGCGGCGCTACTCGGCCTTCGGCAGCCCGGGAGGGTTGATCTCGCTCGTCGGCACGGACTCGCTCTCGAGGCCCCAACGATCGAGCACCTCCTGATACTGTCCGCCCTCGATCGCGTCGTTCAGAACGAGGGAGACGGCGTCGATCAGGCCGTTGCCCTTCTTCGTCGCCGCGGCGATGTCGGCCGTGAGGGGCCATCCGCCGCTGAGCGTGCCGACGAGCTTGATCTCGCCGGTCGACGCCGCGGCATACGCACCTGTGGCGTTCGGGTAGAAGTTGACATCGGCTCGCCCCGACTGGATGGCCAGGGTCGCCGCGGCGGGGTCGTTGTAGTAGACGAGCTCCGCCGGCTTCTCGCCGGCGGCGGTGAGTTCGTCGTTCCAGGCGAGCAGAATCTTCTCCTGGTTCGTGCCCGATCCGACGATGATGGTGAGGCCGGAGATATCTGCGGCCTGTGTGATCGAGGTGATGTCGCTATCGGCCTTCACGTAGAAGCCGAGCAGGTCGACGCGATAGCTGGCGAAGTCGTAGAGTTCCTTGCGCTCCTCGGTGACCGTCACGTTGTTCACAATGATGTCGTACTTGCCCGACTGGATGCCGAGGGGCCAGTCCGACCAGTCGACCGAGACGGGGTTGTACTCGAGTCCGAGCCCGTCTGCGACGAGGGCCGCGAGATCGGCCTCGCTTCCGAGCGCGGTGGTGTTGTCGTCGGATGCCGCGAAGACGAGGGGTGGGGCACCGCTCGCCACGGTCTGGGCGACGGTGAGTTTGCCGGCCTCGATCGGCTCGAACCCGCTGGCCTTCAGCGACGCGATGGCGTCTGCGACGGGGTCGATGCTCGGACGGTCGTCGGCGTTCTTCGATGTCAAGTTGAACGAGGTCGCCTCGGCGACCCGCTCTTCGGCCCCGCCGGCAGGCTTCGCGTCTGCGGTGCCCGAGCCGTTGGCGTTCGCCGCGATGGCGATGCCGCCTCCGGCCAGGGCCACGACGACGACTGCGCCGACGATGGCCCCGATCTGCTTCTTGTGAATTGCCATGATCTGGTGGTGCCTCTCTGGGTTGCGGAAAATGGGTTGCTTCGAGCGGTTGGTGCAGTGCTGAGTGGTGCGAAGGCCCTGACTAATGTCAGAGCACCTTGCGAAGAAAATCCCTGGTTCGGGGATGCCTTGGTGTGAGCAATACCTGGCTCGGCGAACCGATCTCGAGGATCTCGCCCTGCTCGAGAAACGCCACGCGGTCGGCCACCTCGCGGGCGAAGCCGATCTCGTGGGTCACGATGATGAGGGTGGTTCCGCTTGTCGACAGCTCCCGGATGACGTCGAGCACCTCCCCGACGAGCTCGGGGTCGAGCGCGCTGGTCGGCTCGTCGAACAGCAGCACCTTCGGGTTCAGCGCGAGCGCGCGGGCGATTGCCACCCGCTGCTGCTGCCCACCCGAGAGCTGCCGCGGGTAGTGCTGCTGCTTGTCGGCCAGTCCGACCCGGGCGAGCAGCGCCTTCGCCTGTTCGCGCGCCTCCGCCCTGGTGGCTCGCCTGAGGGCGACCGGCGCCTCGACCACGTTCTCGAGCGCGGTGAGGTGCGGAAACAGGTTGAAGTTCTGAAAGACGATGCCGATCTGCGTCCGCCGCTCGAGCACGTTCTTCTCGGGCAGCTCGTGCAGCCGTCCGGCGCGCAATTCGTAGCCGATGTACTGTCCGTCGACGGTCACCGATCCCGCATCGACCGTCTCGAGGTGGTTGATGGTGTGCAGCAGTGTCGACTTGCCCGAACCCGACGGCCCGATGAGGGCGATGACCTCTCCGGGCTGCACGGTCAGGGACACGTCGCGCAGCACGCGCACGGCGCCGTAGCTCTTCGACACGTCGGTGATCTCCACCAGTCCGACGGTGGCGCGAACCGGCGCTGTTCTCACCGAAAACGGAGTCGTAAGCGGAATCGCCTGCTCGTCGAACGAACGAATGAAGGTCGGTGTGCTCATGATCCACTTCCCAGAACGGTGTCGCGTCGTCGGCTCTTCTCGGCGGCGAGGGGGTCGTCGCTCGTCTCGTCGCCGAGGCGCGCCCACTGCTCTTTCGTCCAGGCCGTCGCACGCTGGATGGGCGTCAGTGGTAGTTCGCGGTGCGCGCCGCGGGCGTAGTGCCGCTCGACGTAGAACTGGATGATCGACAGCACGGTCGTGATGATCGCGTACCAGACCACGGCCACGAGCAGCAGCGGAATGACGCGCTGATTGCGGTTGTAGATGACCTGAACCGTGTAGAACAGTTCGGGCAGCGCCACGACGAACACCACCGAGGTGCCCTTCACCAGCCCGATGACCTCGTTGAAGAAGTTGGGCAGAATCGCCCGCGCTGCCTGCGGCAGGATGATGCGGAAGAACCGCACCCGGCGCGGCAGAGCGAGGGCGGCCGACGCTTCGAGCTGACCTTGGTCGACAGACAGGATGCCGCCGCGAATGATCTCGGCGAAGTAGGCGGCCTGGTGCAGCGTGAGTCCGATGGTGGCCGCAGCGAACGCCGTGATCAGCGTGGTGGTCGAGAACTCGACGAGCCAGAAGTCCGTGGTGAACGGCGTTCCGAGTCCCAGTGTCGGATACAGGTAGCCGAGGTTGTACCAGACCAGAATCTGCACGAGCAGCGGCACCGAGCGAAAGAACCAGATGTAGGCATAGGCCGCAGCGCTCAGCAGCGGCGACTTCGACAGCCGGAAGTTCGCGAGCACCGCTCCGAGGATGAACCCGCCGATGACCGACACGACGGTGAGGCCGAGGGTCACGCCCAGGCTGCTCAGCACAGACGGCGAGAAGAAGTACTCGGCGAAGACGTTCCACTCGTACTGCTGGTTGATGACGAGCGACCACACGAACTGCAGCACGACGAACGCGACGAGCGCGCTCAGCACCCACCTCCACCAGTGCCGCGTCGGCACCACCTTCACGGGTTCCGGCGCGACGCGCTTCGCTGGGGCCGACTTCACGACCTCGGGCGTCGCGATTGCCTCCGGCGACCGGCGCGGACCATGCCCCGACCTGGCGAGGCCGTCGTCATGGGCCGTCGTGATGCCGGCCACGTCGAGGGGTGCGTCATCCAGACTTTTGGCGAAGCCGTGCACGATCACCTCTTCGGGGTCGAGCGTGACATCGAACAGTGGCGTGTAACCGGTCTGAAAGTAGAGGTGCTTGGCCTCGGGCTGCCGCGGGCCGGTGGTGAGATACGCCCTCGTGTACCCCCGGCGCACCGCCTCGGCCTCGAGCTCTGCGACCACCGTGCGGGCGAGGCCCTGGCGGCGATGCGCCGACGAGGTCCAGATGCGCTTGAGTTCTGCCGTGCGCTCGTCGAACCTCTTGTAGGCGCCGCCTGCGATGGGAACGCCGTCGCGCAGCAGCAGCACGAAGGCGCCGCCCTCGGCGGGCGAGAACGCCGACGCCGGATACCGCCGGATCTCGGCCGACGCCTTCTCTCCGAAGAATTCGCCGTAGCGCGCGTCGTACTCCTCTTCGAGCTCGCGCAACAGGGGTTCGGCGATCGCGTCGTCAGCCGAGACGTAGACGAAGCGATCGGTGCCCCGGGGTGTCTGGTCAAGCAGCGTCACGGGATGCCTCCGACCGGGCCGAACCACTGGCCGAACCACTGGCCGAACCGCTGGCCGAACCGCTGGCCGAAGCGGCCAGGGTTGCCGCGTCGCGCTTCGCGACCTCGTCGCGCACCAGTGGAATCACGGAGCGGCCGAAGTCGATCGTGTCGTTCACGAAGTCGTAGCCGCGAGCCGAGATGATATCGACGCCCAGGTCGATGTAGTCGAGCAGAGCTGCGGCCACGGTATCGGGGGTGCCGACGAGCGCGTTCGAGTTGCCCCGACCACCGGATGCCGCGGCAGGCCGCGTCCACAGCGCCCGGTCGAAGCGGTCGCCCTGGCTGGCGATCGACAGCAGCCGCTGCGATCCGGCATTCTCGGGGTTCGTGAGGTCGCCGACGAACGAACTCGGCGCGGCCTGCGCCTTCCGTGCCTCGATCTTTCCGAGGATATCCTCGGCCTTCTTCCACGCCAGCTCCTCGGTGGCGCCGAGAATCGGCCGGAACGCGACCTGGATGCGGGGCCGCTCGGTGCGCCCCGCCGCGAGCGCCTCGACCGTGATGCGTTCGATCTGCTCCGCGGTGTTCGCGAGCGGCTCTCCCCACAGCGCGTAGATGTCGGCGTCGGCCGCCCCGATGCGGTACGCGGCGTCGCTCGATCCGCCGAACGAGATCTGCGGCCGCGGCTGTTGCACGGGCCAGATGTCGCTCACGAAGTTCTCGAAGCGGTAGTGCGCGCCGTCGAAGCTGAACGGCTCGCGGCTGGTCCACGCCTTCTTCACGATCTGGATGTACTCCCCGGTGCGGGAGTAGCGCTCGTCTTTCGAGAGAAAGTCGCCCTCCGCCGCCTGGTCGGCCGTCGATCCGCCCGTGATGACGTGCACGTTGAGGCGCCCGTCGCTGATCTGGTCGAGCGTCGCGAAGACCTTCGCCGCATATGTGGGGTACGACACGTTCGGCCGGTGCGCGAGCAGAATCTTCAGGTGGTCGAGCTTCGACGCGATGTAGGCCGCCGCCGTCGCCGGGTCGGGCGCACCCGAGTGGTAGGCGAACAGGATGCGATCCCAGCCGTTGTCTTCGTGGGCTCGGGCGAACCGCAGCGTGTAGTCCTTGTCGAAACTCGCACCGGTTCGGGCCTGGGTCTCGCCGCCGTCATTGAGTCCGGCGATGCCTAAGAATTCGATGGGCATATCTGCCTCCTTCATGGTTTAGACACGGGCCGTGTCGCGTTGGAGGAGACGCTAGGTGCGGCCGCGCACGCTCGCCAAGCAGATTCGTTCACAATTCGTCACGTCGTCACGCGAGGTCACATTCCTCGATTTCGATGGACGGAACGTCGACGGTTGTGGCATGTCGCACGCGCCTTTCTCGTCTGTCACCCCGCCCGAGTTCCAGATCGCCCTCATCGGCGGCGGACCCCGGGGAGCGGGCGTGCTCGAGCGTCTCGCCGCCAACCTCCCCGAGCTGTGGACGACCGACGCGCGGATCGTCATCCACGTGATCGACCCGCATCCGGCGGGCCCTGGCCGCATCTGGCGCTACGCGCAGTCCCCTCTTCTGAAGCTCAACTCGATGGCGGCAGACGTCACGATGTTCACCGACGAATCGTCGACCATCGACGGCCCCGTGCGCCCCGGCCCGTCACTCATCGAGTGGGCAGGCCTCGTGAACGCAGGCGAGATAGCTATCCCCCGCGTCGATCCGCGTCTTCGCCATGAGATCGAGAACCTCTCGCCCGCGAGCTTTCCCACCCGTCGGCTGCAGAGTCTCTACCTCAGCTGGTTCTACGCGGATGCCGTGGGCCTCTTTCCCGAGACCGTCGAGGTCGTCGCACACCGGGCGTCCGCAATCGAGACCGTCGACGAGGGCCGGGCCCATCGCATCCGACTCGACGACGGCGTGTCGATCACGGCCGACATCGTGCTCTATTCGCTCGGGCACACCGGTGCCGACGCCGAGCCCGAGCACGCCGGCCTCATCGACTTCGCGCGCCGGCGCGAGCTGTTCTACCTGCCCCCGGCGTTCACTGCGGATGCCGACACCCGCCCGATCGGGCCCGGCCAGCGGGTGATCGTGCGGGGTATGGGCCTGGCCGCGGTCGACCTCACCGTGCTGCTCACCGAGGGCCGCGGCGGCCGATTCGACCGGGGCGGCGACGGAGTGCTGCGCTACACGGCATCAGGGCACGAGCCGCGGCTGTATTTCGGATCGCGCCGCGGGGTGCCGTACCACTCGAAGATCTCGTCGACTCTCGTCGGTGAGAGGCCCGAGGCGCGATACTTCACTCCCGCGATTGCCCGGTCGCTCGAGAAGTCGTTGAACGCCCTCGATCTCAGCGTCGACGTGTGGCCGCTCATCGCGAAGGACATGCTGTGGGGCTACTACCGCGAGCTGTTCACGGGCCACCCCGACCGGGTCGAGGCGAGCTGGGATTCGTTCGTGCAGGCCTTCGACCGGCTCGATCCGCGAGCGCTGCTGCTGGCCGCGCCGAATACCGACGTCACAAACAGCACGCCCCGAGGCCACGCCGTCCCCTCCTTCGCCGACGACGAGCGCATCGAGCACGACGCCCAGGCGTTCGTCGACCTGGTCGAGGGCACGGTCGCCTACGCCGACGACAGGCTGTTCCTGCCCGAGCTCGACCGTCCGCTCGGCGGGGCCCTGGTCGCCGATCGGGGCGAGCTGCAAGAACTCGTGCGCGACTACATCCGCACCGACGTGTCGCTGCGCACACTGCCCGAGCACAGCGCCACGCTCGGATTGTTCATCGCCCTGCTCACGAGCCTCTTCACCCTCTCCGACATCATCGACTCGCCCAAGTGGACCGCCCAGTCCCGGGTCCGCGATATTCACGGCTGGTGGCTCGGCTACTTCAGCTTCATCGCGAGCGGGCCGCCCGCGCACCGCCTCGAAGAGCTCGTCGCCCTCTCGGAGGCCGGCATCGTGGAGTTTCTGGGCGCGGGCATCTGGGTGGAGGCCGACGAGACGTCAGGCATCTTCCGCGCAGGCAGCGCCACGACACCGGTCACCGTGACCGCGAGCGCCCTGGTGGATGCGCGCCTGCCCGAGACCGCAATCTCGCGCAGCGACAACGAGCTGCTGAGGTCGCTGGTCGCGAGTGGAGCCGGACTCGAGGAGATCGTGACAGACGGAGCGTACTCGGCGAGCACGGGCAGGCTCTCGGTGCGGCAGCTCGACACCAGGCTGCTCGGCTCGTCGGGTTCGCACTCCTCGCGGCAGTACGCGATCGGTCCGTACACGAACTCGCCGTTCGTGGGCGCGTTCTCTCGCCCGCGCACGAACGCGATCTCGTTTCGAGAGAACGACAAGGTCGCCCGCGCCATCCTGGCCCGCCTCGCCGAACTGGCCGACGATGGTGCCGATCAGCGGCGCAGCGCCTTGCGGGCCAGGTAGTTGCCGAGAAACTGCACCAGCTGCACGATGATGATGATCACCAGCACCGCCGCCCACGTGACCACGGGGTGGAACTGGCGGTAGCCGTACTGGATGGCGAACGTTCCCAGGCCGCCACCCCCGACGTAGCCGGCGACGGCAGACATGTCGACGAGTGCCACCACGATGAACGTGTACCCCAGGATCAGGGGCCCGAGCGCCTCGGGGATGAGCAGCGTCAGCATGATGCGGCTCCGACTCGCGCCCACCGACCGGGCCGCCTCGATCACTCCGGGCTGCACCGTGAGCAGGTTCTGCTCGACGATGCGGCTGATGCCGAACGCCGCGGCCAGCGACAGGGTGAAAATGATGGCCGTGTTGCCGATTCCGGTGCCCGTGACGAAGCGCGCGAGCGGCTGCGCGGCCGCCAAGAAGATGATGAACGGAATAGGCCGGAACACGTTGACGAGCACGTTGAGCACGCCGAACACGGGCCGGTTCGCGAAGAGGCTGTTCGACCGGGTCGTATACAGCCCGAGGCCCAGGATGAGCCCGCCGATACCCCCGAAGAGCAGGCTGAGGCCCACGATGTAGAGCGTCTCGTAGCTGGCCTGCCACAGCTTGGGCAGAAGTGGTATCAGGTCATCCATGGCGCGGTGCCTCCGTGACGTCGACCCGGGCGGATATCGTGCTGAGCGCCCGGTCGATGGCGTCGCCGTCGCCCGTCAGCGCGAGGGTGAGGTGGCCGAAGACACGGCCCCGGATGTCGTTGATGCCGCCGTAGATCAGCTCGAACGCGACGCCGGCCTGTGCCAGCGATACGAACACGGCGCTCTGCGAGGTGTTACCGTCGCGGAACGAGAGCGTCACGATGCGACCCGGATGCCGCTGCCGCAGCGCCACGAGTTCGGCGACTGAGGGCACTCCCCTCACGACGGTCGACACGAACCGTTGCGACGACGCCTCCGTCGGCCTCGAGAACACGTCGAACACGTCGCCCTGTTCCACGATGCGCCCGCCATCCATGACCGCGACCTTCGTGGCCAGCGTCTGGATGACATCCATCTCGTGCGTGATGACCACGATCGTGACGCCGAACTCGTGGTTCACGCGCTTCAGCAGGTCGAGCACCTCGTGCGTGGTCTCGGGGTCGAGCGCGCTCGTCGCCTCGTCGGCGAGCAGGATGCGGGGGCTCGTCGCGAGGGCGCGGGCGATGCCGACGCGCTGCTTCTGGCCTCCCGAGAGCTGCTCCGGGTAGTTGCGCGCCTTGTCGGCGAGGCCCACGAATTCGAGCAACTCGGCGACGCGAGGGGCGATGTCTGCCCGCTTCGTCTTGGCGACCTCGAGCGGGTACGCGACGTTGCCGGCGACGGTCTTCGAGGTGAAGAGGTTGAACTGCTGAAAGATCATGCCGATGCCGAGGCGCAGCCGGCGCAGCTCGCCCTCTCTCATGCGGGTCACCTCTTCGCCGTCGACGAGGATGCTGCCGCTCGTCGCGTGCTCCAGGGCGTTGATGAGGCGCACGAGAGTGCTCTTGCCCGCGCCCGAATATCCGATGATTCCGTAGATGTCGCCGGCCTCGATGTCGAGGTTCAGCCCCTCGACGGCGTGCACGACCGAACCGCCGCGCGTGGAGGGCGGATACGACTTGGTGACGTCGCGCAGGCTGATGAGGGGCATCGGGCGAATCAGCCCTTGGCCTTGACGTCAGCCTGCACCGTGTCGAGCGAGGACTGCAGGTCGGCGACCGGCGTCTTCACGAAGACGGCGGTTCCGCCCGAGTTCTCTTGCACGGCATCGGTGACGGTCTTCGTGTCCTGGTAGATCTTCACGAGCTTCGCGTACGTCTCGTCGTCGGCGTCATCGGAGCGGGCCGCGAAGATGTTCACGTAGGGCAGTGCGTTGGGGTCTGCCGGGTCGTCTTGCGCGATCGCGTCGTCGAACGTGAGCCCGGCATCCGCGACGAAGTCGTTGTTGATGATCGCGGCCGCGACATCCGGCAGCGACGTCGGGGTCAGGGATGCCTCGAGCGTCGTGACCGTGACAGTGCTCTTGTCGGGATCGACGTCGTCGACGGTCGAGAAGATGCTTCCGCCGTCTTTCAGCTCGACCAGGCCGGCCGACTGCAGAACCAGCAGCGCACGCGACAGGTTGGACTCGTCGTTGGGGATGGCGACGGTGTCGCCCTTCTCGATGTCCTTCACCGAGTCGTACTTCGTGGAGTACAAC
This sequence comes from Agreia sp., assembly GCF_964263775.1. Taxonomy (NCBI): domain Bacteria; kingdom Bacillati; phylum Actinomycetota; class Actinomycetes; order Micrococcales; family Microbacteriaceae; genus Agreia; species Agreia sp. The sequence continues at coordinate 13,801 of NZ_CAXVWM010000197.1, forward strand.
GCGAGGGGGTAGATGGCCGTTGCGCCGACCGGCACGAGGTCTTCGCCGGAGGCCTCGTTGTACTGCGCGAGGTAGACGATGTGCTGAAACTGGTTGAGGTCGATCTCGCCCTCGGAGAGTGCGGGGTTCGGCTGCGGATACTCGGTGAAATCGACGATGTCGACCGAGATGCCCTCGTCTGCCGCGGCCTTTGTGTAGATCGCCCAATAGGGGTCGCTTGCGCCGACGACGCCGATCTTGACGGGGTTGTCTTCGGTGCCCTTCTCGGCATCGGCTGAACCTGCGGATCCGGCGCAGCCGGCGAGGACGGCGATCAAGGGAAGAGCGGCTGCTGCGGCCAGGATCTTCTTGGTGAGGGACATGGTGCTTCCTTTCGATGGAGCAGGTGCTTGTGCAGAGCAGCTGTCCACGCTACGGACTCCCCGCCGGCGCCACGAAATGCACCTGTAACAAAGGGACTTCGTGCGCGTCTGGCGCCGGCGAGTCGAGCGCGCCTTCAGCGGGCGGGCGCTCGTGCACTGACGGCGCGGGTGCCCGCTGAGAGCGCGGTCGGCCTCGCGCTACTCGACCGGCGCGTCCGGCACGTAGTGGCGCAGCACCGGCGAGCGCGGGGTCGTCGGCGTGCGCACCGCGACCTCGACGCGCTGCAGCATCGCGGGCGTCGTGGGCGTCAGCTCGATTCGGCACTCCAGCTCGCCCGAGCGCCCCAAAATCGTCCAGGCGACGTGGGCGGGCGCGACCGACCACGCGAGCCGGGCGTCGAGCGGCGGCGTCGCGTCGGCATCCAGAACCCCGCCCACCTCGGCGACCGCCGTGGCGAGCGACACGTCGCGTACCTCGGCCGGCACGTCGCCGAGCAGGTTCGGGCTGAAGATCGTGGGCTCGACCTCGGCATCGAGGATGCGCCCCGAACCGCGAACGACGGCATCGACGGCGCGGGCCGCCTCCATCGTCGACGGCCACAGC
>NZ_CAXVWM010000198.1:0-6383 GCF_964263775.1 Agreia sp.
AGCTCACCGAAGCGTTGCGGCCCCGCCTCCATCGCCCCGAGAGCGAGAGCCGACCATTTGTTGGCCAACAGATCGAGCAGGCTCCGACAGGGGCACATGGCTTCGTACACGCTGTGCTGGTCGGAAACGGGGATCGTCGTCATCGGTGCACCTTTCCTCTATTCATCGCGCACACCACATTACTTCCTTATGGAAAGTAGAGGCCCTTGAGGGTAACTATGTGCCTCAACGTACGGTCGATCCAGCGGACGAGAGTCGCCCGCTCGTGAACGGAGAATGACAGTGAACACCACCACCCCCTCGACCATGAGGGCCGTCGTCCAACAGAGCTTTGGCGGCCCCGAAGTACTGAATGTGCGCGAGGTCCCCCGCCCGACACCACTGCCGACCGAGGTGCTCGTTCGGGTGCATGCTGCGGGAATCAACCCTGTCGACTGGAAGACCCGCGGCGGAACCGGCATGGCCGGTGTTCTCGGCGATCTGCCGTTCATCCTCGGGTGGGACGTCTCGGGTGTCGTCGAGGAGATCGGTTTCGGCGTGACCACCCTGGCTGTGGGCGACGAGGTCTACGGCATGCCGTGGTTTCCCCGCGCCGCAGGGGGCTACGCGGAGTACGTCAGCGCCCCCGCCCGACAGTTCGCCCGAAAGCCTCGCAGCCTCTCTCACCAACAGGCTGCCGCCGTTCCCCTCGCCGCCCTCACGGCGTGGCAGACCCTCGTCGACACCGCGCACGTCGAGGCGGGACAGCGAGTTCTCGTGCACGCCGCCGCGGGCGGAGTCGGCCACTTCGCCGTGCAGTTCGCGAAGCATCTCGGTGCGACAGTCATCGGAACTGCGAGCGAACGCAACCATGCCTGGTTGCGCAGCATCGGCGCCGACGACGTCATCGACTACAGCACGACCGAGTTCGAATCCGCAGTCTCAGACGTCGACATTGTTCTCGACCTCATCGGAGACGCGCACGACACGAGTCAGCGATCCCTGAAGGTTCTGCGACCCGGCGGGCTGCTCGTCGCGATTCCCGGTGGCGTGTCGCCGCAGCTCGCGACGGCAGCCGAGAAAAGCGGGATGCGCGTCAGCCCGTTCCTCGTCGAGCCCGATGGGCCGGCGCTGCGCACCATCGCCGACATCATCGACGCCGGAGACTGCGTCGTCGAGGTTCAGCGTGCCTATCCGCTCGCCGATGTCGCCCAGGCCCACGCAGACGGCGAGTCCGACCGCACGCGGGGCAAGCTCGTCCTCGACACGCTGGTCTGAGGCGAACATGACCGAGATACGCCCGTTCTACGAGATCCGGCGCTACCGGGTCTTTTCTGACCGCCGCGCCGAGTTCGTGACCCTGATGGAAGACCGGGTCATTCCATTCATGGTCGAACGCGGCATGGATGTCGTCGCCTCGTTCATCGACGACGAAGACCCCGATGCCTACGTGTGGATGCGCCGGTTCGCCAACGAGGCCGACCGTGCGGTGCTGTACGCAGCCGTCTACGATCATCCGCATTGGACAGACGAACTCGCACCCGCCGTTTTCGCCCTCATCGACGTGCCCGCCGCCGTCATCACACGGGCAGTTCCGACACCGCGGTCCGCCCTCGCCTGACCGGGCGACTGGATGCGCACAGCAGGTACGCCGTAGCTCGGGCTACGGCGTACCCGCCTGACTCCAGGCGCGATAAGTGAGGTTTTAGTCCGTCGCAATCGTTGACGGCGTGCGCGCGCCGCTCCTAGCATGAGCTGTCCATGACAACGCTGTCACCTTTCCGAGCCTTCGCTCGGCAGCGTGAACAATACGAGGAGTTCAATGTCGATTCATTCTCGAATCCGGTCTCGACGGGTGCCCGCTCGCGGGGGGATGCGCGCCGCAGCCTTTCTGAGCGCCGCCGCTGTCGGCATGAGTGCCCTGATGCTTCAGGCTCTTCCGGCCGACGCCGCCACCGTGGCAGCCTCAGCCGACTGCCCGTGGGTCGGTTCGGCCGATCCGATCGACGATCGCGCGGCATCCGTGGTCGACAAAATGACGCTCGACGAGAAGCTCGGCATGGTGCACGGGTCAGAGACGTCGATCTACGACGGATTCGTTCCCGGAGTTCCGCGACTGTGCATCCCGGCGCTGAAACTTCGCGACGGCCCCCTCGGCGTCAAGCTCCCCGACACCACGCAACTGCCCTCGGCCACCGCTGTGGCCTCGTCGTTCGATCCGTCTCTGGCCGAGTCCTACGGCAGCGTCATCGGTGCAGAAGCGAAGACGAAGGGCGTGAACCTGTCGCTCGGGCCGACCATCAACATCGTGCGCGACCCGCGCTGGGGCCGGGCCTTCGAGACCTACAGCGAAGACCCGTTTCTGACCGCGGCCCTCGGCACCGCCGACATCAAGGGCATCCAGTCTGAGGGCACCATGGCCCAGCTCAAGCATTGGGCCCTCTACAACCAGGAGACGAACCGCGGCCAACCGACCGACAACGCCATCATCGACGATCGCACCTTTCACGAGATCTACGCGTCTGCCTTCGAGGAGATCGTGAAAGAGTCCGATCCGTCTTCGGTGATGTGCTCCTACTCCTGGGTCAATGGCACGAACGCCTGCGAGAACACCTACCTCAACACGATCCTGAAGAAGGACTTCGGATTCGGTGGTTTCATCACCTCGGACTGGTGGGGAACGAAGAGCACGGTCGCCGCAGCGAACGCCGGCCTCGACATGGAGATGCCGGATGACGCGCACTTCGGCGAGGCGCTGAAGACCGCCATTCAGAATGGCCAGGTGCCCGAGAGTCGCCTGAATGACATGGTCAGTCGAATTCTCGCGCAGCAGTTCCGTTTCGGGCTGTTCGAGAACCCCACCCCAGACAGCCCGGATGCCATCGCGTCGACGGAGGCTCATCGTGCCGTTGCCCAGACGGTCGCCGAGAACGGCTCCGTTCTGCTGAAGAATGCCGACGGCATCCTGCCAATCGACACGAGCGCCACCAAGAAGATCGCCGTGCTGGGGGCGGGCGCGGGGGCAGACACTCTCAGCTCGGGTGGCGGCAGCGCCACCATCGCCGGCACCGGCACGATCACGCCGTACCAGGGCATCAAGAAGCGTGCCGGCACCGACGCGGTCGTGTCGTACGCGCAGGGCAGCCCGAACAGAAACGGTGGTCTTCCGACCATCGACTCGACCTACCTCACCCCGGCTGGCGGTGGCGCAAGCGGCCTGAGCGCCGAGTACTTCTCGAACACCACGCTCAGCGGGCCGGCCGCCGCGACCCGCATCGATGACCAGGTGAAGTTCAATTGGAACGGCGGCAGGCCAGCGCCGGGCGTGTCCGCATCCGCATTCTCTGCCAAGTGGACGGGAAGCCTCACGCCCCCGGTCTCGGGAACCTATACGTTCGGCATCACGAGCGACGACGGCAGCCGCCTGCTCATCAACGGCGAGACCATCGTCGACAACTGGAAGGACCAGGGGCCGACGACGAAGACCGCGACGCTGGCGTTGACCGCCGGCACGCCCGTTCAGATCGAGGTCGACTACTACAACTCGGGAGGGGGCGACGAGGTCAATCTCGGGTGGAACATCCCGGGCAGCGCCACCCCGCTCGAGGATGCCGTCACTCTCGCCGAGGCCTCGGACGTTGCCGTCGTCTACGCCAACAACTACGGATCCGAGGGCGAGGACCTCGCCAACATCGACCTGCCTGCAGAGCAGAACACGCTCATCAGCGCTGTCGCAGCGGTTAATCCGAACACGGTGGTCGTGCTCAACACGGGCTCCGCGGTGACGATGCCGTGGCTCGGCGAGGTGCGCGGGGTCATCGAAGCGTGGTACCCCGGGCAGCAGTCGGGTGCAGCCATTGCGTCGCTGCTGTTCGGCGATGTGAACCCGTCGGGAAAGCTGCCCGTCACCTTCCCCGCCTCGATGGAGCAGTTGCCGGCAGCCTCGCCGCAGCAGTTTCCCGGAGTAGACGGCACGGTGCAGTACACCGAGGGGCTCAATGTCGGATACCGCTGGTATGACGACAAGGGCCTCACGCCGCTGTTCCCCTTCGGCTTCGGGCTCTCGTACACGACGTTCGAGTACTCCAACCTGTCGCTCGACACGGCGACGCTCGATGCCGACGGCACGATCACCGCTCAGGTGGATGTGACGAACACCGGCAGCCGTGACGGCGCGACGGTCGTTCAGCTGTACCTGTCGAACCCCGCATCGGGTGAGCCGGCGAACCAGCTGAAGGGTTTCGAGAAGACGACGCTCAGCGCCGGTCAGACGAAGACCGCGCAGCTGAAGCTCGACGCGCGCGACGCGTCGTACTGGAACACCGACGCCCAGGCCTGGACCCTGGCCACCGGGGACTACACGGTCAAGCTCGGCGACTCGTCGAGAAATCTGCCGCTCTCGGCAGAATTCGCGGTGTCGCAGACCACGGGACCTCGGTTCACGGCGATCACAGCTCCCTCCATCGTCTCGGCAGGAGCAGCCACGAAGGTCGAGACGACGTTCACCAACGGCAGCACCGCCGCGGTCGCGCAGGCCGCCACGTCGCTGACGGTTCCGTCGGGGTGGACGGCCACGGCCAGCACTCCGTCGGAGTTCTCGTCGGTGCCGGCCGGGTCGTCTGTATCGACGACCTGGAACGTCACCGCACCGCAGAACGCCGGAGGCGGAGTCGTCTCGTTCACCGCGAAGACCGACTATCGCGACTCCGCCGGCAACCCGCCGGGCGAAGGCAGCGCCCAGGTGAATGTCGCGTATCCGTCGTTGCCGTCAGCGTTCAACACGGTCGGCATCACGGATGACGCCACGCCGACGGCCGGGAACCTCGACGGATCGGGGTTCACCTTCTCGAAGCAGTCGCTCGCGGACGACGGGCTCGCTTCGGGCGCCGAGGTGGAGTACAACGGCCTCACCTTCGTGTGGCCGCAGACCGGGCCGGGCCAGAATGACGACGTCACCGCGGCATCCCAGATCATTTCGCTCGGGGTGACGGGCGGATCGAAGCTGGGGTTCTTGGCGACGGCCACCAACGGGTCGCAGAACGCGCCGGTGACGATCATCTACGCCGACGGCACGACATCCACCCAGCAGCTGAACGTGGCTGACTGGTGGGCGAACTCGCCGAGTGCCGGAACCGAGCTGATCGCGACCGCGCACTGGAACATGCCCGAAGGAGCGAAAGACCGCGGCTACAACCCGAACCAGCAGCTCGGCGTCTACGGCGCAACGCTCTCGCTCGATCCCACCAAGGAGGCTCTGTACGTCTCCCTGCCGACGAACAGCAACCTGCACGTGTTCGCGATGGCCTCCGACGGCTCGCCTCGCTCGGTGTACAAGCCGGTCGCCACGACGAACGTCGGTTCCGCGCATCCGGGCGATCAGGTGACGGTAACCGGATCGGGCTTCGCACCCGACGAGTCCGTCACGGTCGAGCTCCGCTCGGCCCCGGTGGTTGTGGGAACGCCGAAAGCCACGGCTGCCGGTGACCTGTCATTTACCTTCACGGTTCCCGAAGACACAACCGTCGGTGACCACACCATCGTGGTGACGGGTGCCGTTTCGGGCCTGCCGATCGAACTGGCGCTCGCCGTTTCTGCCGCAGACCCGGGCGGAGGTGACGGCGGCGGAGACGGTTCGGGAGGACCGGGCACCGGCGGCGGCGGAACCGGCGGCGGGACTAGCGGTGACGGAGGCAGCGAAACCGGCGGCAGCGGCGGCAGCGGAAGTGGCTCCGGCAGCAGCGGCGACGCTGGCGCGAACTCCGGTGCTGCGGGCTGGCTGGCCAACACCGGCTCCAACGCCTGGCCGTTCCTCGCCATCGGCGGCATCGCGCTTCTCGCCGGCGTGATCGTTCGCCGCATGAGCCGGGCGCGCAAGGCCTGATTCCGATTCCGGTGGCACGCGGTCATGACAGACCGCGTGCTACCGGCATCGCTACGACGCCGTGCTCGTGTAGCACCTTGCTACACTCGGGTGCATGGGTAGCACAATGCCGACGCGCGTAGACCTCGATCTCTTCGATGCCGCCAAGTCGATCGGTGCGGTTGCGAGTCGCAGCGCAGCCCAGCAGTTGAGCCACTGGGCCCGCATCGGTCGCGAACTCGAGGCGTCGCCCGGGTTGAGCATGCGAGACATTCACCGTGTGCTCGCGGGAGAAAAAGAGTACGACGCACTCGGCGAGCGTGACCAGGCAGTCGTGCGTGCGAGTTGGGACGAGCAGATCGCTGAACGCGTTGGGCAGCTGAATCTGGCCAACGAATTCACCCAGGCCGGCCGCTCCTGGACGGAAGCCGATGAGCACGGCGCACTGGTCTCCCGCAATTCGGAGGCTCAGAACCCCGACGTTCCCAAGCCGGTCGCGCGGAGCGCCGCTAGCACACCCGCCGACTGACCCCGGTGCCAGTTC
>NZ_CAXVWM010000199.1:0-6599 GCF_964263775.1 Agreia sp.
ATGTTCGAGACGATGGATGCAGCCCCGGGCGTCGGTCTCGCCGCCCCACAGGTCGGTGTGCCGCTGCGACTCTTCACGTTCGGGTGGGCCGACGACGACGATGTGGTGCACCGCGGCGTAGCGATCAACCCCGTGCTCCTCATCAGTCCGCCCCCGGTGACCGAGAGCGACGAGGATTCGGACGCGGAAGGCTGCCTGTCGTTCCCCGGCGAGCGTTTTCCACTGGTTCGATCGGCAGATGCTTTGCTGCGCGCCGTCGACCTCGAGCAGAGGCCGTTCGAGATTGCCGCCTCAGGATGGCTCGCCCGCATCTTCCAGCACGAATTCGACCATCTGAACGGCATCCTGTATGTCGATCGCCTCGACTTCATCTCTGGGCGGCGGGCCGCGAAGGTCGCTCGCAAGAAGGGCTGGACCGCACCCGGCAGCAGTTGGATGCCGGGGGTCGACGACCTCGACGCGTAGCCGTCGCTCTGCGTCAGCTGAGTGCCCGGATGCCCGCCGCGACCGCCGCGGCCGCGACGATCACAACGATGAACGGCACCCGGAAGGCGAAGAGCACCGCGGCGACGAGCACGGCGGGAACCCGTGCATCGAGAACGAGCTCCTGGCCTTGGGCGAACGTCTGGAGGGAGATCAGCGCGGCGAGCATCGCGACCGTCAGCAGGTCGACGATGCGCGCGGGTGCCGGGCGTTCGATGAGCGAGGGCGGCACGAGGTATCCCAGAGCCTTCAATGCGAAGCAGACGATGGCCGCCAGCAGCACGACATGCCACGCCGTCACGACGGCATGCCGACGGTCGTGGTGCTCGCATTCCGGCCCCTGCCCAGCCAGTTGGTGACTCCGAAGATCACGGCCACGCAGGCGGCGACCAGCACCGGGATGCCGGGCATCAGCACGGGAGTCAGCAATGCCGCCACGAAGGCGGCCGCCACGGCGACGGCCTGCGCCTGAAGTGCCGCCAGCCGCGGCCACAGCAGGCCGAGGAAGGCCGCCGCGGCCGCCGCGTCGAGACCGAACGCGCTGACGTCGCCGAGCAGGTCGCCGATGAGAGCCCCGACGAGCGTCGTGAGATTCCAGCCGACGTACACGATGAGGCCGGTCGCCCAGAAGCCGATTCTCTGGCCTTCGATGCTCTTCTGCGCCGTGGACACGGCCATCGACTCGTCGATCGTGAGATGAGCCGCGAGCGTGCGCTTCGTGAAGCCGCGCCCGATCACCGGCGACATCCGGATGGCGTAGACGGTGTTGCGCGAACCGAGCAGCGCCGCAGACGCGACCGCCGATGGCCAGGAGGACAGGCCTCCGGATGCGAGCACCCCGACGAGCGCGAACTGCGACCCTCCCGTGAACATCACGAGGCTCAGAACCATCGTCTGCCACAGATCGAGACCGGCCCCGAGCGTCGCAAGGGCCCCGAACGAGATTCCGTATGCCGCGGTGGGAAGGCCGACGGCGAATGCCGCCCGGATGGCCCGGACGCGGTCTGCACCCTCGATCTCGGACATTGTTCCCTGGATTCAGTGACAAAAGAGAAAAGAAAAGGCCACCAGGGGTGGAGCCCGTGGTGGCCTTTTCGCTCCCCGACTTGGACTCGAACCAAGAACCTGCCGGTTAACAGCCGGCTGCTCTGCCAATTGAGCTATCGAGGATTGCTGGAATCAGCGTAGTCACACTATCACCTATTCGAAGATGCCCGTGTCACGCGCGTCGACCTCCATCAGTATCCCACAACCTGATCGACCGCCCTGTGAGAATAGCCCTGTGCTGCTCCGCGCTCAGCGCTGGTCGTCCGAGACCGTGCGGGCCAGACCCTGAACGTACGGGTGGTGCGGGTCATCGAGCACCTCATCGATCGTTCCCAGCCCCACGACCATGCCCTCGTGCAGCACGGCGATGCGATCGACCGATCGACGAAGCACGTCGAGATCATGGCTGATGATGATGGCGCTTGCGCCGCGATCGCGTTGCAGGGCGGCGATGACGTCGACCACCTGCCCGCGAACGGACACGTCGATGCCGGCGGTCGGCTCGTCGGAGACGAGGAATACGGGATCCATCACCAGGGCACGGGCCACGGCGACCCGCTGGCGCTGCCCGCTCGACAGCTCGTGCGGCAGCATGTTGAGCATTCCGACGGGAAGCAGCAGGCGGTCGAGAAGCATCGCAGCCTTCAGCCCGGCATCGTTGGCGTCGAAGTGCTTGTCGCGCAGAAACAGAGGTTCGGCGATGATCTCGGCAACCGTCATGTTCGAGGTCAGAGTCGATCCGGCGTCTTGGGCGAGATAACCGATGCCGAACGTGAGCCTGTTGAGCTTGCGGCCACGGGTGCGTTTGAGGTCGTACCCGAGAACCGAGAGGGCGCCCCCGACGATGCGGGGTGCGCCGTCGCGAGACGGTGAGGTCGCGGCCGTTCCGGAGATGACCGACGCGATCGTCGATTTTCCTGACCCGCTCGATCCCACGAGCCCGATGATCTCTCCGGGCTCGACATTCAGCGTGAACCCTTTGACCGCGGTGTGCGCGGAACTGACGCTGTGTGCCGGATATTCGATCGTGACGTCAGACGCCGTCAGTATCCGTTCGCTCATGGATACCGACCCTAGCCGTCGAGCGCCTGGAGTCGGTGCAGTGCCTCGCGCCTCGTCTGCTGTTCGATCGGGTCGGGAACGGGAAGCGATGCGAGAAGTCTCTGGGTGTACGGGTGTTTCGGAGCACCCAGAACCTCGACTCCTGTCCCCTCTTCGACGAGCTCTCCCTTGTACAGCACCGCGATGCGGTCGGCGAGCAGGTCGACGACTGCGAGGTCGTGGCTGATGAACAACGACGCGAACCCGAACTCGCGCTGCAGCTGGGTGAACAGCTCGAGTACGCGAGCCTGCACCGACACGTCGAGGGCGCTTGTGGGCTCGTCGGCGATGAGCAGTTTGGGCCGCAGCGCGATCGAGCGCGCCAGGCTGGCACGCTGCCTCTGGCCGCCGCTGAGCTCGTGCGGGTAGCGGTCGCCGAACGCCTTCGGCAGCTGAACGGCCTCGAGCAGCTCGTCGACCAGGTTGCGGGCATCGCGCGCATCCCCGGCCCGACCGTGAACGACCAAGGGCTCGGCGACGCATTCGGCGATGGTCAGCAGCGGGTTGAAACTCGATGCCGGATCCTGGAACACGAACCCGATATCGACACGGGCGCCGCGGAACGCGCGTTCCCGGATGCCGTTCATCTCGCGTCCGAGCACGCTCAGGGATCCCCCGGTCACCTTCGACAGCCCGGCGATGGCGCGACCGATGGTGGTCTTGCCGGAGCCCGACTCCCCCACCAGTCCGAGGACCTCTCCCTCGTGGATCTCGAAGGAGACGCCGTTCACGGCGCGAAATCCGCCGCGACCGAGCCGCCCCGGGTACTCGATGACGAGGTCTCGCGCCACCACCACCGGCGTCGCGCTCGATTCGCGATCGAGTCGCTCCTGTGTGCGCACGGCCGCTCGAAGCTCGCCCTGGCCTATGTGGGGAACGGCCGCGAGGAGCTGCTTCGTGTAATCGGCCTGGGGTGAGGCGAACAGGGTGCGGGCATCCGCTTCCTCGACGACCTTGCCCTCGTACATCACGACCACTCTGTCGGCGAGGTCGGCGACGACGCCCATGTTGTGCGTGATGAGCACGATCGCGGTGTCGAACTCGTCGCGCAGGCGGCGGAGCAGATCGAGGATCTCGGCCTGCACGGTCACGTCGAGGGCCGTCGTCGGCTCGTCGGCGACGATGAGTCCCGGGTTGAGCACGAGCGCCATCGCGATGACGACCCGCTGCTTCTGTCCGCCCGAGAACTGGTGCGGGTAGTAGTTCACCCGGTTCTCCGGGTCGGGAATGCCGACCCGGCGCAGGATGTCGACGGCCTGCCTTTTCGCATCGCTCCGGCTCACAGACCCGTGGGCGCGGATGCCCTCAGCGATCTGCCACCCGACAGTGTAGACGGGGTTGAGCGCGGTGGACGGCTCCTGGAACACCATCGCCACGTCTTCGCCGCGGAGCCCGCGCAGGGTGGACGTTCCGGCGCCCACGATGTCGGTGGTGCGGCTGCGATCGCGACTGCGCAGAAGAATGGAGCCGGATGAGGTGGCGGTGGCGGGAACGAGACCGAGTATGGACTTCGCGGTGACGCTCTTGCCGCTGCCGCTCTCGCCCACGATCGCGACGATCTCACGGGGACGCACGGCGATGGAGACACCATCGACGGCGCGGACCGCGCCCCCGTCTGTGGCGAAGGTGACCCGGAGGTCGACGATCGAGACGATGTCGGATTCGTCGGTGACGGCATCCGTATTGTCTGCACTCATGAGACGCGCTCCTCGTCGTTCGCTGTGACCGTGTCGTCGGCGACCACCGACTGGCCGGTTGCGCCGGCGCCGTGGGGCGCGGCACCATTGTCGGGAGAGGGCGCGCCCGTGTCGAGTGCCGCACGGCGACCTCTGAGCCGTGGATCTGCAAGGTCGTTGAGGCTCTCGCCGAGAAGGGTAATGCCCAGCACGGCGAGAACGATGGCGAGGCCGGGGAACACCGAGGTCCACCAGATGCCGCTCGTCACATCGGACAGGGACTTGTTGAGGTCGTAACCCCACTCGGCCGCGGCCGTGGGCTCGATGCCGAAACCGAGAAAGCCGAGGCCGGCCAGCGTGAGCAGGGCCTCGGAGGAGTTGAGGGTCAGGAGGAGGGGAAGCGACCTCGTCGCGTTGCGCAGCACATGGCGATAGATGATGCGCGGCGCGCGAGTGCCGATGACTTTGGCGGATTCGACGTAGGCTTCGCTCTTGATACGCACGGTCTCGGCCCTGATCACACGGAAGTACTGCGGTATGAACACCACGGTGATCGAGATGGATGCCGCCAGGATGCCGCCGAAGAGATTGCTCTGTCCGCCCGAGATCACGATCGACATCACGATGGCGAGAAGCAGCGACGGGAACGCGTAGATGGCATCGCAGACGACGACCAGCACGCGGTCGAGCCACCCTCCGATATAGCCGGAGACCAGGCCGAGGAAGATGCCGACGAAGATCGACAGGATTACCGAGACGATGATGGTGAGGATCGCCGTCTGCGCTCCCCAAATCACACGGGAAAGCACGTCGTAGCCGCCGACGGTGGTGCCGAGCAGATGCTCCGCGTTCGGCGATTGCTGGGCGCCGAACGGGGTGCCCTCGACTCGGAGCTGCGAGAAACCGTAGGGTGCGAGCACCGGTGCGAAGACCGCCGTGATGACGAAGACGCCGGTGACGACGACGCCGGCGATCAGCATGCCGCGCTGCAGGCCGATGCTCGATCGCACCTGGGCGAAGAGCGGGATGCGCGACACGAGGCTGCGCCTCGGGCGGGGATGAGCGGTTGCGGTCGTCACGACTAGTACCTGACTCTCGGGTCGATGAGCGCGGCGATGATGTCCACGATGAAGTTGGTCACCGCGACGATCACGGCCAGCAAGGCGACGATTCCCTGAACGGCGACGAAGTCGCGGGCCTGCAGATAGTTGGCCAGCTGAAACCCGAGGCCTTTCCACTCGAACGTGGTCTCCGTGAGCACTGCGCCACCGAGAAGCAGGGCGATCTGCAAGCCGATGACCGTGATGATCGGAATCAGCGCGGGCCGGTAGGCGTGCTTTCGTACAAGGCGGAATTCCGTCACGCCGCGCGATCGCGCGGAGTCGACGTAGTCGGTGCCGAGTGTGCCGATGAGGTTGGTGCGCACGAGGCGAAGGAACACGCCGGCCGTCAGCAGCCCCAGGGCCACGCCGGGAAGTACGGCGTGCGACAGCACATCTGCGATCACCTCGGGGTTGCCGGTCTGGATGGCGTCGATGAGATAGATGCCGGTCTTGGACTGCAAGAACTGCATCTGCAGCTCGGCCCCTGTCGATGCGCGTCCTGCAACCGGAAGCACCTGCAACCAGACGGCGAAGACGAGCTTCAGCAGCAGGCCGGCAAAGAAGACGGGGGTCGCGTAGCACAGGATGGCGAAGATGCGCAGGAACGCATCGGGGGCCCGGTCACGAAAGTACGCGGCGATCATGCCGAACGGGATTCCGACGAGGAAGGCCACGATGAGGGCGTAGAACGCGAGTTCGAGCGTTGCACCGCCATACGTCACGAGGACCTGCGTGACAGGACGGTTGTCGCTGAGCGTGTTTCCGAAATTGCCGGTGAAGATGTTGCCGAGATACTCGAGGTACTGCACGATGAGCGGCCGGTCGTAGCCGGCCTCGTGGATGCGTTCCTGCAGCTGAGGCCCCGTGAGCTTGCCCCCGAGCGCGGCGGTGATGGGGTCACCCGTGGTGCGCATCAGCAAGAAAACGAGGGTGACGAGGATGAACACCGTCGGGATGATGAGCAGGAACCGCACGAGGATGTAGCGGCCGAGTCCTCCGCCGCCCGACGACGACCGACGTCGGAGAACGGCCGGGGGTGCGGCAGATGCCGGATCCGGAGAGCTGAGTTCTGCAGTCACGTGCGTGTGTCCCTTGGTCAAACGACGGGTGACGTGGGGGGGGGGGGGGGGGCCGGCCGCCCGCGCGCCCCCCCCCCCCCACAATCTAAAAAAAACAAGGGTGGCGGACA
>NZ_CAXVWM010000200.1:0-3674 GCF_964263775.1 Agreia sp.
ATCGACAACGTCGAGCTCGTGCCGCCGCTGATCGACCCCGAGGAACCCGACTGGGCCACGGTTCACCAGACTGTGGCGGACGCGCTTGTGCTGAGCTCGTCGAAGACCGCCGCGCAGTAGGGGAGCAGTTATCACCCCGCCGACGTGCACCGTCATCGTTGTGAACTACAACGGCGCGAACCTGGTGCTCGAGTGCCTCGAGTCGATCGTCGGATCCGACTCGGGCGGCCTCGAGGTCGAGGTCGTCGTGGTTGATAATGCCTCGATCGACGGATCCGACGTCGAGATCGAACGGCGATTTCCCTCTGTCACGCTCATCCGTTCGCCGGTCAACCTGGGCTTTGGCGGAGGGGTGAATCTCGGCATCCGCGAGTCCACGGGCGACATCGTCATCCTGATCAACAACGACGCGCGCGCGCAGGCCGGCTTCGTGCGCGCAATCGTCGAGCCGTTCGTCACCGACGGGGAGCGGCTGGCCGCCGTCACCGCCCGCATCCAGCTGACCGGTCGATTCTCGGAGGTTGCCGCGGCCGATGCGGACTACGTCGATGCGGCCGGACGCGGATGGCGTCGTCTGCCCGATTCGGCCGAGGGCGGCGTGCAGCTGATGAACAGCACCGGCGGCCAGGTTTCGGCGTCGGGCAACGGCAGTGATCGCTCCTGGCTGGTCCCCGTAGGTGAGGGGCCCGCGCTCGACTCCAGCGTCTTTGCATTCTGCGGAGGCGGCGCGGCCATCCGACGGGCGGCCCTCGACGAGGTCGGCCTCTTCGACGAGAAACTCTTCATGTACTACGAGGACACCGACCTGTCTTGGCGCCTCCGCCGGTTCGGCTGGCGCATCCGATACGCCGACGACGCGCGCACCCTGCATCACCACGCAGCCTCGAGCGGCACGTCGTCACGCCTGTTCCTGGTCAACAACATCCGCAACCGGATGCTCGTCAACATCCGCAACGCGCCGGCGGCCATGGCGCGCAGGGCCGTGCTCCGAACAGTTCTCAGCCTGGTGCGGTCCGCCGTGCGCGGGGTCGCACCGAGCGGGGGGCACCTCGCGAGGCGGCGGACTCGCGCGACCGCCGTGGCACTCGGCCAGATGCTGGTACGCCTGCCGTCCTATCTCCGCGCGCGACGACTGGTCGACGAGGGGGCCGTGCTGGAGCGCTCGTTCGTTCTTGCCTGGGCCGTGCGCGATTAGACCGTGCCGGTCTCCGCCGCGGCGCAACTGGTCACAGGTCGGCGTGCAACTGCCAGACCTTCTCGGCGGAGTCGCGCCAACTGAAAGCCTGCGCGCGGTCGTAGCCCGCGACGGACAGGCGCTCGTACAACTCGGGGTCGGCAAGGGCGGATGCCATTGCCTCGGCCAGGCGCTCCGGGTAGCCGGCGGCGTCGTCCCGGGCAACCACGATGCCCGCGCCCGCCGTGACCTCGAGCAGGGCCGGGGCGTCGGAGTGCACGACCGGTGTTCCGAAGTGCATCGCCTCGACGACCGGAAGCCCGAAGCCTTCTGCGAGGCTGGGAAACACGAAGAGCGAGGCGCGGTCGAGGGCCAGGGCCAGGTCAGAGTCCGAGAGGAACCCGAGCACGCGCACACGGTCGGGGGCCAGCCCCGCCTCGGCGACCAGCCGGGCCACGTCGAGGTCGCCCCAGCCCTTCGGCCCGACGATGAGCAACGGGAAGTCGGGCGCGCCCGGATCGGCGAGCGCGCGGATAAGCGGGGCCAGTCCTTTTCGCGGCTCGAGCGTGCCCACGGTCAGAATGTAATCGGCGGGAAGATCGAGGGCCTCGGCCCTGGCCTCCGGGTCGTCGGGCAGCACCAGGTGCGAGCTGACGGCTCCGCCGATCACCCTGATGCGGTCGCCGAATTTCATGATGTCGGCCAGCTCGGAGGCGACGGTGTGCGTGGGCACGACGATCGCATCGGCGTACCGACGGGCACGGCGGGCCAGGCCCTTGTGCCACGCGACGCCGTGCGGCGTCAGAGTCTCCGGATGCGTCCACGGCACGACGTCGTGAATGGTCACGGCGACCTGCTCGCCGATCGACTCGGTCCTGTCGATCTTGCGCAGCGGCGCAAGCAAGCTCGTGGCATGGATCATCCCGCGGCCGCGGGCACCGGTGGCGAAGCCGTGCTGCCAGGCGCGCGCCAATTCCCTGCGAGGCAGGCCGAGCGTCGTCAGCTCTGCCAGGCCGGGGAGCCGGGTCAGGATGCCGTCGAGCTCGTCTTTCGGAACCTTCGAGACGATCGCCTCGACGTCGCACCCCCGCGGCGCGGTTGCGATGAGCTCGCGGGTGAGCTCTTCCGTGTAACGCCCGATCCCCCCCGGAACGGTCGCGACCATTTGATCAATGATCACCCTGAGGGTCGTCATCCTTCTCCAAAAGAATCCCGAGTGCGCTGCATCGTGCAACGCGGCAGACGGGCCACGTGAGGTTCGGTCTCCGTTCGGGACCACCAGGCCGACACGTGCGAGACGGGCGTGGACCGGGGGACGGGACGAACAAACGATGAGCTGTCTGTGCGCTCGAGACTATCAGGGCCGATTAGTGCTTCATCACGGTTGGCTGTGTGGCGCGCGCCCCTTATTAGGGCGCTCCGCCCGGCGGACCCACGGGAATCGGGGCCCGGGTAGACTTCCCATCGAGCGATTTCCGGCCCCTGCCGCCGGGAGCGCCCCACCCCTCGACTCGAAGGCTTGTCAGATCATGCGCGGAATCATTCTTGCCGGTGGCTCAGGAACCCGGCTGTGGCCGATCACGAAAGGCATCAGCAAGCAGCTGATGCCCATCTACGACAAGCCGATGATCTATTACCCCCTCTCGACGCTCATGATGGCGGGCATCAGGGAGATCCTTATCATCACGACCCCGGAGTACGACGACCAGTTCCGTTCGCTGCTCGGAGACGGGTCCGATCTCGGCATCCGGTTGGAGTACGCGGTGCAGCCGTCGCCCGACGGTCTGGCCCAGGCGTTCATCATCGGCGAGGAGTTCATCGGTGACGAGAGCGTAGCCCTGGTGCTGGGCGACAATATCTTCCACGGAACAGGACTCGGCTCGAACCTGCGGTCGAAGACCGAATTCGACGGTGCGCTCATCTTCGCGTACCACGTCGCGAATCCACGCTCGTACGGCGTCGTCGAGTTCGACGCCGACAACGTCGCGGTCTCCATCGAGGAAAAGCCTGAGACGCCGAAGAGCAACTACGCCGTTCCCGGCCTCTATTTCTACGACAACTCGGTCGTCGCGATCGCGAAGACGATCGAGCCGAGCGCCCGGGGCGAGCTCGAGATCTCGACCGTGAACGAGCGCTACCTGCAGCAAGGCAACCTGCGCGTGCAGGTGCTCGACCGGGGAACGGCGTGGCTCGACACAGGCACATTCGAATCGATGGTGCAGGCCACCGAATTCGTGCGCGTCGTCGAAGATCGCCAGGGCTTCAAGATCGGGTGCATCGAAGAGATCGCCTGGCGGGCGGGCTGGATCGATGACGCCCAACTGGCCGTGCTTGCCGCCCCCCTCGTCAAGAGCGGATACGGCGCCTACCTCAACGGCCTGCTGGCCGCGAGCTGACCGAGTGACTACGTCGTCGACGGCCGTGGGAAGCGACAACGGCGCGACTCTCACCCGCACCGCGGCGCCAGCTTTATCGATCGGTGAGGCTCTCTCTGGGCACC
>NZ_CAXVWM010000201.1:0-12312 GCF_964263775.1 Agreia sp.
ACGCGGGCCTTCTTGCTGGTGCTTCTGCCAGCGGGCGAACAACTCGTCGAGCGTGCTCGTCACCTGCTTCCACTGCGCCTTGGCGGGATCCTCGGCAGCCAGGGCCTCGATCTGCGTGACGATCGCAGTGCGATATTCGACGGCTTCGGCCAGTTGAGCCTTCGCTTCGGCCGTCTGCTGTTCGTTGAGTGCCCCGAGAGTTTCCGTGAGGGCGGCGAGACGTGTCGAGAGGGCCTCGAGGTTGCCCAGCGCGTTCGCGCTCGAGACGACCTCGCTCAGAGCCTTGACCGCTTTCCCGATATCGGCGGCGGACGCGCCCCGTTTGGCGCGTTGTTCGAGCAGGGTCACCTGGCCGGCCAGATCTGTGTATTTTCGTTCGAAGTAGCCCAGGGCCTCTTCGGCCGTGCCATCGGGATACTGCCCGATCACACGCTCGCCGGACGCTTCGCGGAGATAGACCGTTCCGGTCTCATCTACGCGCCCAAATGGATGCTCAGCACTACTGGTCACGAAAATCACCCTGTCGACGTTGTTCGGAATGCGCCAGTGAAGCCTATTGCACGGGGGCCGGAGGTTACTGAACCGCGATAGAGCCGATGGTAACGGCAATCGCAGGCTTGCCGTCGGCCGAGCCGTCTGCCGTGCCCGCGTCGACGACGCCCGCCTTCAGCGCGTCGAGGCCGCTCGTCACGTTTCCCAGCACCGTGTAGCCGCCCGCGGTATCCGAGGGGATCGTGGTGTCTTCGTAGACGATGAAGAACTGGCTTCCCATGCTGGAGCCGTTCTGTCCCTGGCGCGCCATCGCAATGGTTCCCGCGGGGTAGACGTCGCCCTCCGGAGCGTTCTCGATGGGGCCGAAGCTGTAGCCCGGACCCCCCGAGCCGTCGCCGTTGGGGTCGCCGCACTGCAGCACTCCGAACCCGGGAGACGTCGTGAGCCTGTGGCAGGTGAGCCCGTTGTAGAAACCGTCCTGGGCCAGCGTGACGAAATTGGCGACGCCCTGCGGCGCCGCGGCGCCGTCGAGCGTGATCGCCACGGGGATGTCGTTGATCGTCAACTCCCCGGTCCAGTCGCGGGCCTCGGCGAGGGCCGGGTCGGGCACATCCGCCGAATTCGGGGTGGATGTCGGTGCGGGCGTGTCTGTGGATGCCGCGGTCGAACTGGGCGACGGCGTGGGCGTTCCCGGGCCCCCGGAGAAGTAGAAGACCTGGGCGACGACGGCCGCGGCGATGACGACGACGGCCACGATGACGGCCAGCACGTTGTCGCGTCGGCGGCGCGCGATCTTCGATGCATGCATCGTCTGGCGTGCCTGGTAGTCGCGCAGACGCTGGCGTGCAGCGCGGGCCTCTCGGTCCTGGTTCCTCGGTGCCACAAATCCTCCATCACCCGACGGATCGGGCAAAAACTCGGTTGACGGGTACGGCGGGCCCGCCTCACACGCGCGAATCCCACCTGAACTTTACGGGCCACCGGGCCTTGTTCCCAACCCCGCGTGCCCGGGGCGGTGTCGGATGCTGCCGGTAGCCTTGGACGATGGTCTCCTCCCAGCCGGGTCTGCACAGCGGATCGGTCCCTCTCGCCGTGCGCATGCGGCCTCGCTCGCTCGACGAGGTGGCCGGGCAGAAGCACCTGCTGCGCCCGGGTTCGCCGCTGGTCAACCTCGCCTCCGACACCGAGGGCACCCAGGGGTCGGTCTCGGTCATCCTCTGGGGTCCGCCCGGCACGGGCAAGACCACGCTGGCCCAAGCGATCGCGCACAGTTCCGGTCGCAAGTTCGTCGAGCTCTCCGCCGTGACGGCGGGCGTCAAAGACGTTCGCCAGGTGATGGAAGAGGCCTTCCGCAGCCGCGACCTCTATGGGCTGTCGACCGTGCTCTTCCTCGATGAGATCCATCGCTTCACGAAGGCACAGCAAGACGCTCTTCTGCCGGGTGTCGAGAACGGCTGGGTGATCCTGGTGGCCGCCACAACCGAGAATCCCTCGTTCTCGGTCATCTCACCGCTGTTGTCGAGGTCACTGCTGCTCACACTCGAGCAGCTCAGCGACGACGACCTCGGCATCGTCGTCGATCGCGCCGTGTCGGATGCCCGCGGGCTCGACGGTCGCGTGCGTCTCGATCCCGACGCCCGATCCGCGATCGTGCGCCTCGCATCCGGTGACGCCCGGCGGGCCCTCACAGCCCTCGAGGCGTCGGCGGGTTCCATCCTCGCGTCATCGACGGGGCCCGACGGCACGGTCGACGAGGCGCCGCTGATCACCGAGGAGACCGTCGCGCAGGCCGTCGACCGCGCGCTTTTGCGCTACGACCGCAACGGCGACGAGCACTACGACGTCATCAGCGCATTCATCAAGTCGATTCGAGGATCCGACGTCGACGCGTCGGTGCACTATCTCGCCCGAATGATCGAGGCGGGAGAGGATCCCCGCTTCATCTGCCGCAGGCTCATCGTCTCCGCCTCCGAAGACATCGGCATGGCAGACCCCCAGGCGCTCGTGATCGCCGTGGCCGCCGCCGACGCGGTGCAGTTCATCGGAATGCCCGAGGGGCGCATCCCGCTTGCCGAGGCCACCGTCTACCTGGCGACCGCGCCCAAGTCGAACGCGTCGTACGTGGCGATCGACCAGGCGATCGGCGACATCCGGGCCGGCAAGTTCGGTCGCGTGCCGAAGCATCTGCGCGACGCGCACTACCCGGGGGCGAAGAGGCTGGGGCACGGCACGGGCTACTCGTATCCGCACGACGACGACAGGGGGGTCCTGGCGCAGCAGTACCTGCCCGACGAACTCGGCCGCACCGAGTACTACCGCCCTACCGAGCACGGCAACGAGCGAGACGTGTCGGCCCGGCTTGCGAAGATCCGCCAGATCATCCGCGGC
This sequence comes from Agreia sp., assembly GCF_964263775.1. Lineage (NCBI taxonomy): Bacteria > Bacillati > Actinomycetota > Actinomycetes > Micrococcales > Microbacteriaceae > Agreia > Agreia sp. The sequence goes on from NZ_CAXVWM010000201.1 coordinate 2,881, forward strand.
ACCTAGACCTCACTCCGCCGGTGCCCGCGCCCTCATCGAGAACTCGCACCACCTGTGGTAGTCTCGATACGCCTGTTCCGGGTGGCTTTCGTGCGGCTGCGAAATCCATCTCGTGAATTCGATCGTGATTCTGTAGCCGAACCGATCTCGGCACTACCCCCTCATTTTCTCCGCGCGCAGGTGTGATTCGTGTGAAATCAGACCGGGTGGCGGTGTGTTCTCCGCGCGTCCAGGCACTCTGTTCTCGCCTCATCCAGCACGACGATTCACTGAAAGGATGTACATGTCTACCAAGTCACGTACACGCAGCAAGACCCGCCTCTCGCGAGCCCTCGGCATCGCCCTGACCCCGAAGGCCGCCCGGTACCTCGAGAAGCGTCCCTACGCTCCGGGAGAGCACGGCCGCACCAAGCGCAAGACCGACTCCGACTATGCCGTGCGCCTGCGCGAGAAGCAGCGTCTGCGCGCCCAGTACGGCATCCGCGAGGCCCAGCTGAAGATCATCTTCGAAGAGGCTCGCCGCGCCAAGGGCCTCACCGGTGAGAACCTGGTCGAGCTGCTCGAGATGCGTCTCGACGCGCTCGTCGTGCGCTCGGGTCTCGCCCGCACCACGGCGCAGGCCCGCCAGCTCGTCGTGCACCGTCACATCCTCGTCGACGGCCAGCTGGTCGACCGTCCCTCCTTCCGCGTGAAGCCGGGACAGCTCATCCACGTCAAGCCCAAGAGCGAGGGAACCGAGCCGTTCCAGGTCGCCGCCGCCGGCGGACACCTCGACGTGCTTCCCAAGGTTCCGGGTTACCTCGAGGTCGAGATCGACAAGCTCCAGGTGCGCCTGCTCCGTCGTCCGCTTCGCGCCGAGGTCCCCGTGACCTGCGAAGTGCAGCTCGTCGTCGAGTACTACGCCGCACGCTGATTTCACCGCGTGCCCATTGGGTACGCTGAGGCGGGTCACCGATTTTCGGTGGCCCGCCTTTCTTCGTTCACAACAAGCGCGACACACACAGGAGGTTTTCTATGTCAGGTGGAGACATCGCCGGACTCATCGCGGCCGGAGTCTTCGCGATCCTCGTGGCGTTCCTCGCCCTTCCGCTCATCAAGCTGGGCGGCGTCTTCGACGAGACACGCGCTGCGATCAAAGAGCTGAGCGACAACGTCACACCGATTCTCGAGGAGTCGACCGTGACGATCCAGGAGGCGAACAAGCAGATCGCCCGGGTCGACACGATCACAAAGAACGTGGCCGAGGTCACGGGCAATGTCACCAGCCTGGTCGCCCTCTTCGCAGCGTCCGTCGGAGGGCCGCTCATCAAGATCGCCGGATTCAGCGCCGCCGTCCGTGCGGGCATCCTGAGCTTCCGGGGCCCCAAGAACGCCGCCGTGTCGTCGTCGCGCCGCCGCACGACGAAGTAGTCGATTCGTGGAATTCCTCCTCATCGTTCTGGCCATCGGCCTCGCCGTGGGCCTGTTCTTCATCGTGCGCTCGACGGTGCGTTACATCCGCTACTCGGACGCGTCGGCCGATCCCGACGTGGGCGTGAACCCGCAGGCCGACTACATCTTCGGCCGCGTGGGCGCCCAAGGAACCTCGGTTCCTCGCGAACCCGCAACGATTGTCGTCGATCGCCCGATCCAGGATGACGTGACGCCCGCCGTAGCGCCGATGGAGGTGGGGACCGTCTTCGGAAACCCGGGAGGGCGGCATCCGGTGACCCGGCACGACATTCCCGACACTCTTCGGCTCACGCTGCCCGAGCTGCTGCAGGGGCTGAGACGCGACCTCGTCGACGGCGAGGAGGCATGCAGCATCGTCGCGGCAGGCAAGACGACGTCTACGGATGCCCGGCTCGACTCGGCCGCGCGCGTCGCCGCACTGCGCGACGACGTCACGGCCCTCAGGGCAGTTCTCGACGACAGCGCCGGGGGAGAGATCGACGACGCCGTGCTCGACCAGGCCTGGATCTTCGTGGTGCTCAACCGCGTCGCCGTGTCGTGGGAGAGCTATACGAATCCCCGTGACGTGCTCGCGGCGTCTGTTCGGCAGTTCGAATGGCTCGATGCCGAACTCTCCGCGTGGTTGACGATTCTCGACGACGAATCGACCGACGCCGCCCTCGACGCCACCTGGCGGCAGCGGCTCGATGACGACGTGGCCAGACGGTCGACGGCCTTCGCAGTGCGGGGCGACTAAACTCGGATGACCGCTTCCCACTGTCTCGAGGAGAGAACAATGAAGAGAATTTCGTGGCTCGTACTCGGCGTCGCCATCGGTTTCGTTGTCGCCCACCAGGTGAACCAGACCTCCGAGGGCAAGAAGTTCTTCTCCGACCTCGACACGCGAAGCAAGGGATTCACCGAGTCGATCGTCGACGGATACCGTGAGAGGGAGTCGGAACTTCGCGCCGTACTCTCCAATACGGGCAATGCCGCCGCCGAGAACGGCAAGTAGTACCTCTTTCCCCTTCCGTGTCTGCGGCTGCGACGAGCGCAGCCCGATGCGCTGAACGCTACGGAACCCATGAACACCGCCGACATCCGCCAACGCTGGCTCACCTTCTTCGCCGACAAAGGACACACGGTCGTTCCCTCGGCCTCGCTCGTCAGCGACGACCCCACCCTGCTCTTCACGGTCGCGGGCATGGTGCCGTTCATCCCGTACCTCACCGGCCTCGTACCCGCGCCGTACCCGCGCGCGACGAGCGTGCAGAAGTGCATCCGCACCCTCGACATCGAAGAGGTCGGCAAGACCACACGCCACGGCACGTTCTTTCAGATGAACGGCAACTTCTCGTTCGGCGACTACTTCAAGGAGCAGGCGATCCGCTACGCCTGGGAACTCCTCGTGACGCCCGAGGCCGACGGAGGCCTCGGCTTCGACGAGAAAGACCTCTGGGTGACCGTCTACGAAGACGACGACGAGGCGATCGAGTACTGGAAGAAGGTCGCCGGCCTGCCTGACGAGCGCATCCAGCGCCTCGGCATGGACTCGAACTACTGGTCGACCGGCCAACCGGGCCCCGCCGGTCCCTGCTCCGAGATCTTCTACGACCGCGGGCCGGCTTACGGACGCGAAGGCGGGCCCGCGGCAGACGACGACCGCTACATCGAGATCTGGAATCTCGTTTTCATGCAGTACCTGCGGGGCGAGGGCACGGGCAAGAACGACTTCGAGATCCTCGGCGATCTTCCCAGCCGCAACATCGACACGGGCATGGGCCTCGAGCGGGTGGCGTTTCTCAAACAGGGTGTCGAGAACCTCTACGAGATCGACCAGGTGCGCCCCGTGCTCGACACGGCCTCGGTCATCTCCGGTCGCCGCTACGGCGCCGACCACGAAGACGACGTGCGGATGCGCGTGGTCGCCGACCACGTGCGCAGTGCGCTCATGCTCATGTCCGACGGTGTAATGCCGTCGAACGAGGGCCGGGGGTACATTCTTCGTCGCCTGCTGCGCCGATCGGTGCGGTCGATGCGCCTCCTCGGCGTCGACACCGCGGTCTTTCCCGAGCTGTTCCCGGCCTCGCGCGACGCGATGAAGGCCGCCTACCCCGAAGTCGAGACCGACTTCGACCGCATCTCGCGCACGGCGTATGCCGAAGAGGAGTCGTTCCTCCGCACGCTCAGCGGGGGAATCGACATCCTCGACCTCGCGGTGACCTCGGCGAAAGGCAGGGGTGCGAAGACCCTCGCGGGCGACACGGCGTTCCAGCTGCACGACACCTACGGGTTCCCGATCGACCTCACCATGGAGATGGCCGAGGAGGCGGGGCTCGCCGTCGATCGCGTCGCCTTCGAGTCGCTCATGAGCGAGCAGAAGCAGCGTGCCAAGGCCGATTCGAAAGCCAAGAAGCTCGGCATCACCGATCTCGGCGTCTACAGCCAATTCCGTGCCGTCGGAGAGACCACGTTCCTCGGCTACGACGAACTGGTCACCGAGTCGAAGATCCTCGGGCTCATCATCGACGGGGCGTCGGTGACGAGCGCCGTCGCCGGCGAAACGCTCGAGGTGATCCTCGCCGAGACGACCCTGTATGCCGAGTCGGGCGGACAGGAGGCCGACTCGGGAGTGATCCGCGGCGACGGGTTCGAGCTCGAAGTACTCGACGTGCAGAAGCCCATCAAGGGGCTCATCAGCCATCGCGTCCATGTCACGAGCGGCCAGGTCTCTGTCGACGACACGGCCACCACGGTCGTCGACCCGGAATGGCGGAGAGGCGCCACCCAGGCGCACTCGGGCACGCACCTCGTGCACGCCGCCCTGCGCCAGACCCTCGGCCCGCAGGCGCACCAGTCGGGCTCGTACAACAAGGCCGGCTACCTTCGACTCGACTTCTCGTGGAACCAGCCCCTGTCGACAGAGACCCGCTCCGAAATCGAGGAGATCTCCAACCTCGCGATCCGCAGCGACCTCGAGGTCGTCACCCGCGAGCTTCCCCTCGACGAGGCGAAGGCACTGGGCGCCATGGCCCTGTTCGGCGAGAAGTACGGCGACGTCGTTCGCGTCGTCGACATCGGGGGGCCCTGGTCTCGTGAGCTCTGTGCCGGAACGCACGTGCAGCACAGCTCCGAGATCGGTTTGATCAACATCCTCGGAGAATCGTCGATCGGCTCCACCAACCGCCGGGTCGAGTCCCTCGTCGGCATCGAGGCATTCCGCCAATTCGCCGCCGAGCGCAGCGTCGTCACTCAGTTGGCGGCCACGCTCAAGGCCCCGCGCGACGACGTGCCCGCACGCATCCACGATCTCGTCGCGAATCTCAAGGCGGCGGAGAAGAAGCTCGCGGCATATGAGGCGAGCGCACTGAGTGCCCGAGTCCCCGCCCTCATCGACACGGCGCGCACCGCCGGCGAACTCCGCTTGGTGGCGACCGATGCGGGCGCTCTTTCGTCGGCGGACGACCTCCGCGCACTGGTCATCGGCGTTCGGGAGCGGCTGGGAACGGGCTCCGCCGTCGTCGCACTTGCGGCCGTCGTGGCAGACAAGCCCGTCGTCATCGTCGCGACCAACGCGGCGGCTCGCGCGCTCGGCCACCGGGCGGGGGCTCTTGCCAAGCAGGCCGCATCCATTCTGGGCGGCGGCGGCGGCGGCAAGGACGACCTCGCCCAGGGTGGCGGCACGCTCGTCACGGCCATCGACAGCGCTCTCGCGGCGGTGTCGCAGACGGTCCTGGGCTGATCGAGTGAGATCGGGTGTGCGCCTCGGCGTCGACGTGGGCAGGGCGCGCATCGGCGTCGCGCGCAGCGATCTTCACGGCATGCTGGCGACGCCGGTGGAGACCGTCGCACGGGCGACCGACGGCACCGCCGACATCGATCGACTCGCCGAGATCTGCGGCGAACTCGACTGCACCGAGATCGTCGTCGGCCTGCCCCTCTCGCTCTCGGGCGGCAGCACGCCGTCGACCGACGACGCGGTCTCGTTCGCTCAACGCGTCGCAGCAGCGACGGCGATACCCGTGCGGATGATCGACGAGAGGCTCACGACCGTCTCGGCGCAGGCCGCCCTGCACACCTCCGGTCGCGCGGTGAAGGGATCGCGTCCGGTGATCGACCAGATCGCCGCGGTTATACTCTTGCAGCATGCCCTCGACTCTGAGGCGTCCACGGGAAATCCTCCCGGAATCGCCGCATCCGAGTTGGGACCCGAATCCACAGGGGGATTACCGTGACTGACCGTCAGCCACCAGAAGACCACCCGTTCTCCGAGTTTTTGCGCGAGCCCGCTTCGACGTCGAAGCCCGCGGCCCAGCCTCCATCGCGCAGGGCGATGCGCGAAACGCAGGAGACCGTGCAGCACTCGGCGAAGCCGCCGCGCCGGCGCCGGCGCCGAGCCCTCACCGCGGTCATCGTCACCGTGGTCATCCTCGGGCTCGTCGCGGGTGCGGGTGCGTTCGTCTACTCGACGTTCGAGCCCCAGATCAGCGCGATGCTCAGCCCGCAGCCGTCCGACGACTACAGTGGCGACGGCTCGGGCGAGGTCATGGTCATGATCGCCGACGGGGAGTTCGGAGACGCGATCGGCGTGAAGCTCCAGGAGGCCGGTGTCGTCAAGGACTCGGCGACGTTCTATTCACTGCTGCTCAAAGAAGATCCCCAACCCGTCTTCCAGACCGGCACGTTCAAGCTCGCTGCGAAGATGAGCTCGAAGTCCGCACTCGCGGCGCTGCTCGATCCGGCCAACAAGGTCGACTTCACCGTGACGGTTCCCGAGGGAACCACCGCGTCGGGCATCTACGAGTCGCTCGCAGACGTGACGGGGCGCCCATTCGACGAGTTCAAGGCTGCCGGTGCAGACTTCGCGTCGCTCGGAGTGCCCGCCGACGCGCCCAGCATCGAAGGCTTCCTGTTTCCGGCGACGTACGAGTTCCAGCCGGGCCAGACCGCCGCCGAGATGCTCAAGACGATGGTGGACCGCACCTACGAGGCGCTCGACGCCGCCGGGGTCGCCGTCGACCAACGCACGTACGTGCTCACGCTCGCCGGGCTCATCCAGAGCGAGTCCGGAAGCACGGAGGACATGTACAAGGTGTCGCGCGTCTTTCAGAATCGCATTGCCGACGGCATGAACCTCCAGTCGGACGCCACCGTCCGGTATGGTGCGGGCGGCGGCGAGGTGGATACCACCGAGGCCGAACGCGAAGACGCGTCGAACCTGTACAACACCTACGCGAACCCGGGCCTGCCCGTGGGCCCGATCTCCAATCCGGGCGACGACGCCATCGATGCGGCCCTCCACCCGGCCGAGGGAGAATGGCGGTACTTCGTCACCGTGAACCTCGACACCGGCGAGACGGTCTTCTCCGTCACGCAGGATGAGCACGACGCCGCTGTCGAGCAGTACCAAGCCAACCACTAGATGCGATGAACGAGCCACGCGTGCCCGCGTCGGCCAGACGTCTCGCCGTCTTGGGGTCGCCGATCGAGCACTCCCTGTCACCACGTCTTCATAGGGCCGCGTACTCCGTCCTCGGACTCGACTGGCGCTACGACGCCGTCGAGGTTCCGGAGAGCGGATTGTCGTCGTTCGTCTCCGGCCGGGATGACACGTGGCTCGGCCTGTCGCTCACCATGCCGCTCAAGCACGGCATCCGGCCCCTGCTCGATCATCGCGACGAGCTGAGCATCCTCGCCGGGTCGACGAACACCGTTCGGTTCAGGGGAACGGCCGGCGACCGGCGACTCGACGGATTCAACACCGACGTCGGCGGAATCGTGCGCGCCCTCGCGGAACGGTCGATCGTGTCGGCCCGCCACGTGGCCGTTCTGGGCGGAGGCGCGACGGCCGCATCAGCGATCGTCGCCGCGGCCCAGCTCGGCGCAGAGCACGTGAGCGTGCTGACGAGGAGCCCGGAGAGGGCCGAGGGGCTGCGGCCCATCGCGCAGAGATCCGGCACGACGATCACGCTGCTTCCGCTCACGGTGGCGTCGCTCGACATCGTCGACGCATTGCTCGTCATCTCCACCCTGCCCGGTGCTACAGGGGCCGCGGCCGTCGTGCAGGAGAGTTCGCTCGCCTCCCGAAGCGATCTCCTCGATGTCGCCTATCACCCCTGGCCGAGCGAGCTCGGCACGATCTGGGCGCGGTACGACCGCACGGTCGTCTCCGGCCTCCGCATGCTCATCCATCAGGCCCTTCTCCAGATCCGCATCTTCGTCACCGGCGACCCCGCGTTATCGCTGCCCGATGAGCCCGCCGTGCTGGCCGCCATGGAGTCGTCGCTCGACACGACCGACGAGCAGCACGCGCGATAGCGCCCGCCCGAGGTCGCACGCGATCTATGGGAGGATCGGATGTCGGCTGTCTGCACACCGAACCGTCCGCCCGCCGGCCACCGGCGATCGTCCTGCCGCCTGAAGGAACAGCTTTCTTATGCTTCGTTGGATCACCGCCGGAGAATCGCACGGCCCCGAACTCATCGCCACCATCGAAGGCCTGCCCGCGGGCGTGCCCGTTCTGATCGACGACATTCGTGCCGACCTGGCCCGCCGCAAGCTCGGCTACGGCCGCGGGGCACGAATGAAATTCGAACAAGACGACCTGACGATCTCTGCCGGCGTACGCCACGGCTACTCGCTCGGCAGCCCCGTGGCGATCCGCATCGGCAATACCGAGTGGCCCAAGTGGGTCGACGTGATGAGCCCCGAGCCCGTCGATGCCGAGAAGGTCGATCGCGGGCGCGGTGCGCCGCTCACCCGCCCCCGTCCGGGACACGCCGACCTGGTGGGCATGCAGAAGTACGGGTTCGACGAGGCGCGTCCTGTACTCGAGCGTGCGAGCGCCCGGGAGACCGCGGCGCGTGTCGCCCTGGGCGCCGTAGCCAAGAGCTTTCTGTCCCGCCTCGGCATATCGCTGGTCAGCCACACGCTGTCGATCGGTCCTGTCCGAGTTCCCGAGTCGAGTCGCCTTCCTGTGCCGCGCGATGTCGCCGCATTGGATGCCGACCCGCTGCGCTGCTTCGATGAAGCAACCAGTGCCTTGATGGTCGCCGAGGTCGATGCGGCGCACAAAGACGGCGACACCCTCGGGGGCGTCGTCGAAGTCCTGGCCTACGGAGTGCCTCCGGGACTCGGCTCCTACGTGCACTGGGACAGGCGTCTCGATTCGGCACTGGCCGCGGCCCTCATGGGCATCCAGGCGATCAAGGGCGTCGAGGTCGGAGACGGCTTCCTCACCACCACGCGCCGGGGTTCGGATGCCCACGACGAGCTCGTGCAGGCAGACGGCCGCATCACGCGGCTCAGCGACAAGGCCGGTGGCACCGAGGGCGGCATGAGCACGGGAACGGTGCTGCGCGTGCGCGCCGGCATGAAGCCGATCGCCACCATCCCGCACGCCCTGCGCACCGTCGACGTCGCCACCGGCGAGGCCGCGGCCGCTCATCACCAGCGTTCCGACGTCTGCGCGGTGCCGGCTGCCGGAGTCGTGGCCGAGGCCATGGTCGCGCTCGTCCTGGCGAACTCCGTGCTCGAGAAGTTCGGAGGCGACTCCCTGCCCGAGACGAAGCGCAACCTCGAGTCGTATCTCACGCACATCCCCGAGCGTCTCACATCCGCCGGCGTCACCGGCACCGACTAGGGCTGCACCTCGATGCTCATCGTGCTGATCGGTGCGCCCGCGTCTGGAAAGTCGCGAATCGGCAAGAAGCTCGCCCGCATTCTCGGCGTGCCGTTCATCGACACCGACACCGAGATCGTGCGTCAGCACGGTCCCATCCCCGAGATCTTCGCCGCGCACGGCGAGCCTCATTTCAGGTCGCTCGAACGCGTCGCGGTCGAGCACGCCCTGGCTGCTGACGGCGTGGTCGCATTCGGCGGCGGGGCGGTGCTCGACCCGCGAACCCAGGCCGACCTCGCTCCTCTTACGGTCGTGCTCCTCACTGTCGAGGCATCGGCCGTCACGGCACGGCTGTCGAAAGGCAAGAGACCGCTCGTGTC
>NZ_CAXVWM010000202.1:0-7576 GCF_964263775.1 Agreia sp.
CTGCGTCACTCGGCCCCGACGGATATGCGACGAACCGCGGACGACCGATCGATCGGTGCGGGCACGCGGCCGCGCGCAGCGCGGTGTGGTGCCTGCGGTTGTGCGCTCAGGCTGGGAGATGTACCCCGGGGTAGCCCCGGAGAGGGTGTTCGTCTGTCGACTCCACCCACCTCGTCCGCAGTCCGTCGCATGCGACCACGCTAACGGCCTCGACGCGTCGGCGTCGAGCGGGCTGCGGCCCCGCACTCATCGAAGTGCGGAATATGGCCGCTTCCTCGCGAATCGAAGCGGCCACACTCCGCACCTCAGCGGCTGAGGCGGTCGAGGATCGTGCGCAGTTCCTCGAGATAACGCTCCAAGGAAAGTTTGAGGTGGGGACAGCAGAGGTCGAGACGACCGAGGAATTTGCCCGAAGCCGAGTACACGCTTCTATTCACCTCGGGCTCCGGGAGTCCCGCGAGCACGATCGCGACGCGCAACAGCGACTCGCGCGGAGACTCGGCTCTGTCAGAGAGAAGCACGAGTCCGCGACGCAGATTTCGGATGCCGCGCCGCGACGGGTAGGTGGCGACGGCGAGTTCGAGCGCGGCTCGGCTGGTCTGCGGGAGTCGTCGCGAGATGAGCTTGTCGCCGGCTGCCACCAGTTCCGGAAGCGTGAGCAGTGACGCCAGGTCGCACCAGGTGCGTTCGGGAGTCGTTACGGGAAACCCGAAACGCCCGTCCCAGTCACCGGGACGGAAGGTGACCTTGTGCCCGACGATGGCGCGGGCATCGACAGCACGGCGCGTTGCGGGCACGGAGATGTGCAGCTCGCGTGGCGAGCTCAGCCGCAGGGGCACAGGCATCCTGTACAGCGCCGCCGCGGTGACGTGGCTGTACACGCCGGCGTAGGGCATCCGGGGAAGAAATGCGCGACATCGATCGTCGAGAAACGTCAGCTGTCGGGCGGCGACCCGGATGCCGTGGAACCACAGGCCGCACTGAGGTGCGGAATATGGCCGCTTCCGAGCGAGGCGGAGTCATATGGTCGTTGCAACGCTCTGATTGATCGGAGTGTTGATGACAACGAAGAAGTATGGCGTTCGGTATGGGCAGGGGGTGAGGGATGCGTTTGTGGATCTTGTCTGTTCGGGAATGTCACCTCATGATGCGGCGGCGATGTTTGGCGCGTCGGACCGGATCTCGTTCAAGTGGTGGCTCAAGAGTGGTGCCATGGAGATTAAGCAGGGTCGAGATGGCGGTCAGATCGTTGACCTCGTCGCGGCCGATTTCGATGCTGGCCGGTTCTTGAGTCTCGAGGAACGAATCGAGATCCAGGCCGGGCTCCGGCAGGGCTGGGGTCATTCTCGGATTGCTCGGGTGATCGGTCGGGACCGGACGGTGATCTGGCGGGAGATCCGCCGGAACTCGAGCCCGGACAGGGTGTATTACGCGACGCGGGCGCATAACTGGGCGCATCAGCAGCGGCGCCGACCTAAAGGTCTGAAGTTGGCGCAGAACCCTGTGCTTGCAGGGTTCGTCGAGGACGCCATGGACGAGGGGTGGTCGCCGAAACTGATCTCGAGGGTTCTGACGGAGTTGTTCCCTGATGATGGGAGCATGCAGCTCAGTCACGAAACGATCTATCGGGCTCTTTACGTCCAGACCCGCGGGATTCTGCGCGCGGATCTTGCCCGGCAGCTCTCAACGAAACGTCAGAGCCGGAACCCGCATAACCGTGGGAGCCGTTTCGTGAGCCCTTACAAAGACGCGTTCACGATCAGCGACAGACCAGCCGAGGTCGCCGATCGCGCCGTTCCAGGTCATTGGGAAGGTGACCTCATCGTCGGGCCGAACAGCGCGTCCGCGATCGGCACCCTGGTCGAGAGATCGACCCGATACACGATCCTGCTGCACCTGCCCGAGAACCACACAGCAGACACCGTCGCGACCGCGATGATCGCCGCGATGAAAGACCTCCCGACCGAGCTCCGCCAATCGATCACCTGGGACCGCGGATCCGAACTCGCGGACTATCGTCGCATCACCGCCGAACTCGAAGCGCCCGTATTTTTCTGCAATCCGCACTCGCCTTGGCAGCGCGGCACGAACGAGAACACGAACCGGCTCCTCAGGCATTGGTTCGAGAAGGGTTCAGACCTCTCCGGCCATACTCCCGCCGACCTGAAGCGGGTCCAGAACATGCTCAACGCACGCCCCAGACCCACCCTTGACCTTCAAACCCCCACCTACCGGCTCGCCCGACTCCTCGAAACGGCCTAACCCCAGCGTTGCAACCACCACTTGACATTGCCCGAATCGAAGCGGCCATTCTCCGCACCTCAGCGGCTCGGCGCGATCACAGCGCGCGGGAATAGATCGCGCCCCGCATTGTTGAGTTGAGTCGAAGGCACTCAAGTTTCATCAGGAGGTTATTTTGCCCGACCGTTTCGACCCCAACACGTCTCCCGACGAAGGTGCAGCCGGCAGCAACTCGTTCGACGAATTCCTCGCCCGCTACCTGCAGGGCGAGCGCGCGGCCCAGGCCGGGCGCTCGATCGACATCAGCCGACTCATGAGCCGGCGCACCCACGAGGTTCTCGCATCCGCGGGGCGCTTCGCCATCGAGCACGGCCACCGCGAGCTCGACGCGCTGCACATTTTGCGTGTGCTCGCCGAGACCGAGCCCGCAGCCGAGGTCATCGCACGACTCGGCGTGCGCCCGGCCGACATCGCCGACGCCGCCGAGCAGCGCCTGCCCCAGGCGCAGACCGGATCGACGGACTCGGCACCGGTGTTCACGCAGTCGGCGCAGCGCGCCCTGTTCCACGCCTACCAGGTGGCCCGCGCATCCGGCTCCACCTACATCGACCCCGAGCACCTCTTCTTCGCGCTCGTGATCAGCCAGGATGCTCCTGCCGGCCAGGTGCTGTCGGCCGCGGGCATCACTCCCGAGGCCCTGCAGTCCGGCCTCCGCGAGACCCTGGGCGAGCAGGCGCCGGCCATGCAGGCCGACGCACCCGACGCATCCACGACCCCGACGCTCGACAAATTCGGAGCCGACCTCACCGCCATGGCGCGAGACGGCGGCCTCGATCTTGTGATCGGCCGTGCCGACGAGATCGAGCAGACCATCGAGATCCTGTCGCGCCGCACCAAGAACAACCCCGTTCTGATCGGCGAGGCCGGCGTGGGCAAGACCGCGATCGTCGAGGGCCTGGCCCAGCGCATCGCATCCGGAGACGTGCCCGAGCAGCTGCGCGACAAGCGCGTGATTTCGCTCGACTTTCCGGCCATGCTCGGGGGCACTCGCTACCGCGGCGACTTCGAGGAGCGCCTCACCACGCTCATGGACGAGATCAGCGCCCACAAGACCGAGCTCATCGTGTTCATCGACGAGCTGCACACGGTCGTGGGCGCGGGCGGCTCCGGCGAGGGGGGCATGGATGCCGGAAACATCCTGAAGCCCCGGCTGGCCCGCGGCGAGCTGCACGTGGTCGGCGCGACAACGCTCAAGGAGTACCGCTCCATCGAGAAGGACTCGGCGCTCGAACGCCGCTTCCAGCCCGTTCACGTCGGCGAGCCCTCCATCGAAGATGCGGTCGCGATCCTCTCGGGGCTGCGCGGCGCCTACGAGGAGCACCACGGCGTGCGCTACACCGACGAGGCCATCCGCGGCGCTGTCGAGCTGTCGGCACGCTACGTCACAGACCGGTTCTTGCCCGACAAGGCGATCGACCTGATCGACCAGGCCGGGGCTCGCCTGCGACTGCGCCTCGGATCCCGCGTCGACACATCCGCGCTGCTCGAAGAGCTGAGCGAACTCGAGGCGTCGAAGAACGCGGCCGTCTCACTCGAGCACTACGAGGAGGCGTCGAGCCTGCGCGACCGTATCGAGTCCGTGCACGCGAAGCTGTCCGCGGCCAAGCCCTCGGCATCCACCGGCGATACCGTCTCGGCCGAGGCCGTCGTCGACGAGGCTGAGATCGCCGCCGTGATCTCGCGGGCCACCGGTATTCCGGCCGCCCGCCTGACCCAGGTCGACCGGGAGCGCCTCGCGGTGCTCGAAGACGAGTTGCACGGCCGGGTCATCGGCCAGCACGACGCCGTCTCGGTGGTCGCCAAGGCCGTGCGCCGCAACCGCACCGGCATGGGCGACGCGAACCGTCCCGTCGGCAGCTTTCTCTTTCTCGGCCCGACCGGAGTCGGCAAGACCGAGCTCGGCAAGGCGCTGGCAGAGTCGCTGTTCGGCGACTCCACGGCGATGGTGCGCTTCGACATGAGCGAGTTCGGCGAACGCCACACGGTCTCGCGCCTGGTCGGCGCCCCTCCCGGATACGTCGGCTACGACGAGGCCGGCCAGCTCACCGAGCGCGTGCGGCGCAACCCGTACTCGGTGATTCTCTTCGACGAGATCGAGAAGGCCCACCCCGACGTCTTCAACCTGCTTCTGCAGGTGCTCGACGACGGACGCCTCACCGATGGACAGGGTCGCACCGTCGACTTCCGCAACACGGTCATCATCATGACGAGCAACATCGGCTCGGAGTTTCTCGCGAGCCGCGGCGCGCCCATCGGCTTCGCGGCCGCGGGTGCCGCCGACGGGTTCGGCAACGACAAGGCGCTGCGCGACCGGGTGATGGGCAAGCTGCGCGAGGCCATGCGCCCCGAGTTCATCAACCGCATCGACGAGATCGTGCTGTTCACGAAGCTCGACCAGCCGCAGCTGCGGCAGATCGTGGCCCTGCTTCTGGATGAGACCCGCTCGCGTCTCGAGGCCCGCAACCTGTCGCTCGAGATCAGCGAGCAGGCGATCGACTGGATCGCCGAGCACGGCTACGAGCCCGAGTACGGCGCCCGCCCGCTGCGCCGGGTCATTCAGCGCGAGCTCGACGACCGCATCGCCGAGCTGCTGGTCGCATCCGCAGTGCCGGATGGCGGCGCTATCTCGGTCGACGTTCTCGACGGCCGGCTCAGCGTGGTCTCGGCCACAGCGGAGCTGCCGCTCGCCGCGTAGCTCGAGAGTAGACAGTACGAGAACGCCCGGCCGCGCAATCCCTGCGGGCCGGGCGTTCTCTCGTGTCAAAGTGAGAAGAGCCCCTTACGGGCTCCTGACGAAAGGTCGCCATAATGGCAAAGAAAGTCATCGAGCAAGCCGGATTCAACCCCATCCGCACCGCGCACGACCTGGGGTTGCGCAGCGAGTTCGCCTACCTTGCGGGTTTCGCATCCATCGGTCTGGCACTCACGGCGTGGCTCGTGTCGCGCGCGAAAAAGTCCGACGACAAGGCGCAGTCCGACCGCTGGGGAATCTTCGTCGGCCACTGGGCCCCGACGTTCTTCGCGATCGGCCTCGCACTCAAAACCGAGGAGTAGCTCAGAACAGCGGCCACGGCACCGCGGGCATCCGGCCCCGTGGTGCCGGAAAACGCGGGCGCGCGAGCAGGCTCTCGCAGCGGGCGTCGACCGCATCCAGCTCGCTCGGCGTGATCAACTCGGCCAACTTCTCGCCCAGTTCGCCGTAGAGCGAGGTGCGCACCCTGTCGACGGCCGCGAGTTCGTCGGGGCGGAGATCATCGTCGATGAAACCCCACAGCACGGTGCGCAGCTTGTGCTCCTCGTGGAACGTGAGCCCGTGGTCGACGCCGTGCCGGTGTCCATCGGGCATCGCCAGGATGTGTCCGCCCTTGCGATCGGCATTGTTGGTGACGACATCGAAGATCGTCATGCGCCGCAGCGCGTCGCCGTCTTCGTGGATGAGCGTGACCTCGCGGTCGTCTTCATCCATCGCGTCGAGCACGCGCCGCCAGCCTGTCTCAGGGAGCTCGTCGGCCGGAACGAGATCAACGGCATCCTGCTCGGGGTCGACGTCTTGCCAGAGCTGCACCATGCCGAGGCCCATTGGGCCGTCACGCAGCCAGGTGCGCGGAACGATGTTCCAGCCGAACGCCTCGGAGACGAGGTAGGCCGCCGCCTCGCGCTGCGCGAGGGTGCCGTCGGGAAAGTCCCAGAGCGGATTCTCGCCGGCGACCGGTTTGTAGACGACGACGGTCTCACCGATCTCGGCGAGGAACGTCGCATTCGACGCCGTCGTGATGCGCCCGGTGATGACCAGTTCGGCGTCGAGGTCGCCGGCAGGTTCGGGCGCCGAGGTCATTCCAGGCCCGGCGACGGGTCGCAGACGTGCCCATCGGCATCCATCGGCATGCCGCACAGCGGGCAGAGCGGCCTGCCCGCGCCGACGATCTCGAGGGTGCGCTTGGCGAAGGCCCGGGCCGAGCCCACGGGGATGCGCACGAGCAGCATTTCGTCGGGCTCGAGATCGGTGGCGTCGAGCTCGAGTTCGTCTTGATCCTCGTCGATCTCGATCTCGACGATCGGAAAGGCCTGGATGACCACCCGGGCGGTCGAGGGATCCCAGCCGAGGCTGAGCGTGCCGGTGCGAAACTCCTCGTCGACGGGGTCGAGGGGGTCGTTGTCGACCAGTTCTACCGGCGTCGTCGCCGGCACGCTGGCCGGGTTGCCCTCCTGGCTCATCAGTTCGTCGAGAATCTCTTCGATCTTCTCGGCGAGGGCGGCGGACTGCTGCTTCTCGAGGCCGACACTGACGATGCGTCTGCCCGTGCGGGCCTGCAGATAGAAGGAACGGGAACCGGGCTGACCGACCGTGCCGACCACCACCCGATCGGGCCAGTCGAAGCCGTGGACGAGGGGAGGCATGACTCTATTCTACGAGCGTCGAGGGCGGTCAGTCCGTGCCGGCGCCGCCGCCGACGGGCGCATCCGCCGGCGCTGGCGCACTGCGCAACCACGACAGGTCTCCCGACTCCGTGTTCGTGGCATGAACGCTCGGCGAGTCGGCCCCGTAACGCACGATCGATACGGATGCGGGGCCGACGCTGATGCGCTGGAACAGGTCGAGGTGCATTCCGTAGGCATCGGCCAGAACCGACTTGATGATGTCGCCGTGGCTGACAGCCGCCCACACCGCCCCGGTGCCGTGCTGCTCTTCGAAGCGGGCATCCAGGCCCCGGATGGCCGCGACCGCCCGCGACTGCATGGCCGCGAGGGACTCTCCTCCGGGGAACACGACTGCCGACGGATTCGACTGCACGACCTTCCACAGCTTCTCGGTGCTGAGCTGCTTCAGGGTGCCGCCCTGCCAGTCGCCGTAGTCGCACTCGGTGATGTCGTCGTCGACGAGAAACTCGGGGGAGCCCTGCTGGCGGTCGAGGATGAGGGCGGATGTCTGGCGACAGCGTTCGAGCGGGCTCGACACGACGGCGACGAGGGGAACGGACGTCAGCCGTTCGGCCGTTGCGGCAGCCTGCTCACGTCCGCGGTCGTCGAGGTCGACGCCCGCGGTGCGACCGGCCAGGATGCCGTCGACGTTCGCCTGGGTGCGGCCGTGCCGCACGAGAATGACTGTGCCCATGTCATCAGACTAGACACGGCCGTCGAACAAAAAGTCCCACTCCCCGTAGAAGCCGGGAAATGGGACAGTGCCTCCGACCGGCGTCGATCCGGTGACCTTTCGATTTTCAGTCGAACGCTCTACCAACTGAGCTACAGAGGCGAGTGACCGAAGTCGCTCACA
>NZ_CAXVWM010000203.1:0-7554 GCF_964263775.1 Agreia sp.
GCCAAGAAGGTTCCGGTAACCAAGCCGTGATTCTGCTCGTGGCCTGGATCGCGTTCTGCGCGGTATTCGCCGTGCTCGCGCGAAACCGCCCCATGCTCAGCGTGGGGCTTGCGACTGCGCTCTGGTTCCTCGTGCCCTCCATCGCCGGGCACTTGATCACGGGCCAAGCCGACGGCTCCCTGTCCTTCCACCCCGCGTCGTGGCTAGTGCTGGCGGCCTTCGGCGTGCAGAGCTTCTACAACGGCCGCCGGCTGGTCGCGATAGTAGCCGATCACATCCTGCTCTTTCTCGTCTTCGTCGTCGTGATTGCGGTGGCCCTGGTCAACACCCGGTACAGCACCTTCGGCGGCGGAACGGTCATTCTGATCGACCAGATCGTCGTACCCGTGCTCGTCTTCATGCTGATCCTCCTCGGCGCGACGAAGCGCAGCCTGCAGCGCTTCCGCACGATGCTGATCGTGCTGACGACCGTCTCGGTCATCGTGGCGATCGTGCAGTGGAGCCTCAAAGAGACCGTCTTCTACACGGCGCAGTTCGCCGACACCTACTGGTTCGACCCGCGCTACGACCGTTGGATGGGCACGTTCGACCAACCGCTGGCCCTGTCGCTGGTCGTCTGCGTGGTCACTCCCCTGCTCGCCGGGGTCAGGTACTGGTGGCTCCGGGTGCCGCTGCTCGCCCTGATGGTGGCGGGCGCCCTCGTCTCCCAATCGCGTCTCGGCATTGCGCTCGTCGTCGTCGCCGCGGTCTACGTCGTCGTCTCCACGGCGACCACCCCGGCCCGACGGGCCATGGGGCTCTTCGTTACGGCGGTCGCAGTAGTCAGCGCCGCCTTCTCCCCCCTGGCCGC
Source organism: Agreia sp. (assembly GCF_964263775.1). Classification (NCBI taxonomy): domain Bacteria; kingdom Bacillati; phylum Actinomycetota; class Actinomycetes; order Micrococcales; family Microbacteriaceae; genus Agreia; species Agreia sp. The sequence continues at coordinate 851 of NZ_CAXVWM010000203.1, forward strand.
GGGAGTTCTCGGGCGCCTGGAGAATGACACGGGATCGACCCACGCGCGCGAGCTCGCCCTGAGCTTCTTCCTCAGCGACTGGCCCGACTTCTTTCTCGTCGGTCAGGGCATCTCCTCGAGCTATCGTGTCGCGTCGGCGGCCGGACTCGGCACGAGCCTCGAAAGCTCGATTCTGATGTACGCGATCGACATCGGCATCGTCTTCGCCGTGCTGTACTTCGGCTCAATGATCTACCTGCTTGTGCGCTACCGGACGTCCTCCACGGTTCGCGGCATCCAGGTGGCGGGTGTGCTCGCGTTCGTCATTCCCATGACCTACAGCGCCCTGGCGACCCGCTCGGTGGCCGGCATCCTGGTCTGGTCGATTCTGGCCGTGGTAACTGCGTCGAGCCTGATCCGCTCGACCGAGCTACGCGCCGACTCCGCCGACCTTCTCGAGGTCGGCCCGAGAGTAGAGGCCGGCGACGACCCGGTCGTTTCCCGAACCAGCCAGGTTCTCTGACGCCAGGGTCACCTCCTGCGTGCCGGGAAGCGTGAGGAAGTGAACGGGCGTGCCCGAGATCTGCCGCACCGGCACGCCCGAGCGCAGGGCGATCGCGTGAAGCCACAGGTCGTCGGTGTAGGGGGCGACCGACGAGAACGCGTCACCCTGTTCGCGCAGGCGGTCGAGCATGCCGGTCGGGTACAGCACGCCCGAGACACCCAGGGCGACATTCGCCGCGTGCGGCCGGGTGTCGGATGCGTAGGGCCACGACGTGTAGGCCGTCGGCCGGCCGTCGGCATCCAGGCACATGCGCCTGATCCAATAGCCGACGATCGAATCGGGATGCGCGCGGTTCGCGGCCATGACGCCCGACAGCCAATCGGCGGGATACAGAATGTCGTCATCGGCGGTGACGAGCGGCACGGTGAACCGAGTCTGCGACTCGACATAGGGGTAGTACTTCGTGTGCGGCCCGTAGTTGGTGGCGAGCAGCACCTCGAGCCCGCGAGCCTTCTGCCGTTCGAGGGCCGGCGGAAGAGCCAACAGGTCGACGGGTGAATCGATCCAGAGGATCATGCGGGCCGGACGAACAGTGCCACGCGCAATGGATTCGATGGCCAGGTGGACGGTTTCGATGCGCGAGCCATAGCTCGTGAGCGACACGACCACCGGCTCGGTGCCCAGCACAGAGTCGGTGGCCCGCCGCTCACGACGGCCCAGCATCCTCGCCTCGACGACCGCGCGGCGGCCGCGGAGCCGCTTGCGGGCACGTCGGGCCACCCGGCGCACCGCGCGCACCGCACCCGACCCTCGTCGCGCTATCGTCTTCCCCTCGACCAGCTCGGCCACCCTCTGCCTACAGAACCGGGGCGACCGACAGGTTGTCGAACGACACCCGGATCGGGAAGTTCGTCGTCGGCGCGCTGAGGTAGGTGATCAGAGCAACGGCCCCGGGCGCCTGCAGCGACGCCGTCGTGTCATCGATCGTCACCTGCCAGTCGACGGGCTCCGGCTGGCCGGTCGGCCAGAGCTTGGCGCTCAGCGTCGTCGATGGCGAGCCGATGGCCTGCACCCGTAGCGAGTACTCGGTGCCGGGAACGTACGTTCCGGCTACGCCGAGTGCCTTCAGGGTCGTCTCGACTCCTCCCACCGTCTTGCCCAGGTACAGGGTCAGGGCGCCGTTGGCAGCGATCTTGACCTTGCCGCGGTAGTCGTTGCCGGCCGACACCTGGCGCGGAGCCAGCGACACGTACTGCCCCGACCCGTTGTCGAGCTTGTCGAGCGAGAAGGTGACGACCGCGTTGCTTCTGGCCGAGCTGACGGCGGGCAGGAAGGCGTTGAGGCCGGCCCCGCCCTTGCTGAAGGTCAGAACACCCTTTCCGGCGGCGACCGACGCGTTCGCGGCACCTCCGTTCACCGTCCAGGCGCCACCCGTCTCGGCCGATCCGAATCCTGCCGTCCCCGCGCGCTCGAACGTGTCGGCAGCGAGTGCGGCCCCGGGGTTCGGATCGACCGGCACGACCGGGCTCGTGACCGTGACGGAGTTCGACACGGTCGCCGTGGCCCCCGCGTTGTCTGCGACGGTGAGCTGCACCGTGTAGGTGCCGCCGGCGGCGTAAGGGTGAGATGCCGTGGCCCCCGTGGCCGTGGCGCCGTCACCGAAGTTCCAGGCGTACGACGCGATCGTTCCGTCGGAGTCGGTCGACGAGGATCCATCGACCGATGCCGTGAGCCCAGCGGCAGAGCTGGTGAAGGCTGCGACGGGCGCGGCGTTCACCGGCGCCGGCGGAGTGACGACAGCGCCGATGGTCGATGCCGACAGGTCGTCGAAAGACGCCACGAGGGGGACGTTGGTCGACGAGCCGCTGAGGTAGCTCATCAGCCCGACAGTGCCCGCCGCCTGCAGTGCCGCGGTCGTGTCGTTGAGCGTCGCCTGCCAGTTGGTCGGCTCCGCCTGCGACTTCGCCCAGGCCTTGGCGCGGATGGTCGTGCTGCCCGATCCCTCGACCTCTGTGCGGATCACGTACTCGGTGCCCGCGACGAAAGTTCCGGTGAGGTTGACGGCCTTGAGGGTCGTCTCCACCCCGCCGACGGTCTTGCCGATGTACAGGGTCATTGCTCCGTTGGAGGCGATCTTCACCCGGGCACGGTAGTCGGTGCCCGGGGCGACCTGGCGACCGGCGACCGACACGAAGCCGCCACCGCCGTTCGGAACCGCCGAGAGCGAGAAGGTCGCACGGGTGTTCGTGCTCGTCGACGAGACACCGGCGAGGGAGGCCGCGAGGCTGGCTCCCGCCTTCGTCGACTTGAGCTGGCCCTTGCCCGCAGCGACAGAGGCGTTCGCGACGCCGCCCGTCACCGACCAGGCACCGCCGACGTCGGCCGTGCCGAGCCCGCCCGTCACCGAGCGGCCGAAGGCGTCCGTGGCCAGTGTCGGCGACGGCTGCACGGGAGGCGCCGTGACGGTGACGGACTTCGTCACCGTTCCGGTGGCACCCGCGTTGTCGGTGATCGTCAGCACGACGCTGAACGTTCCGGCCGCCGTGTAGGCGTGGCTCGTCGTCGCACCGGTTCCCGTCGTGCCGTCTCCGAAAGTCCAGGCGTACGACGCGACCGTGCCATCGGCATCCGATGATGTGCCCGCATCGAACGATGCGCTGAGGTCGGCGACCGTGTTCGTGAACGCGGCGACGGGCGGCACGTTCGCCGGCGGTGCCGTGATCGTGACCGACTGCGTGGCCGCCACGACGGCGCCGCGGTTGTCGGTGACCGTCAGGGTGACCGGGAAGGTTCCGCCTGCGGCGTAGGCGTGACTGGCCGTTGCGCCGGTCGCGGTCGCACCGTCACCAAAGTTCCAGGCGTAGCCGGTGATCGTTCCGTCGGAGTCGGACGCCGCCGAGGCGTCGACCGCCAAGGTGAGGTTGGTCGCGACCGTCTTGAACGCGGCGACCGGCGGCACGTTCGGAAGGACGGTGGTGACGGCGTGCTCCACGGAGTCCGTCGCGCCGGTGTTGTCTGTCACGGTCAGCTTCACCGTGTGATCGCCGGCCGTGGTGTAGTGGTGAACCGGAGTCGCTCCGGTCGCCGTGGCTCCGTCGCCGAAGTCCCAGGCGTAGGAGTCGACCGTGCCGTCTCGGTCGACCGAGCCCGACCCGTCGAACGTCACGTCGAGGTCGGCCACGACAGACGAGAACGAGGCGACGGGCTTGACGTTCGGAACCGCACCGGCACCGAGCCTGTAGTGGTTCGTCACCTCGTCGCTCGTCAGGGCCCGCGGGTAGACCGCGACCTCGTCGATCGTGCCGGCGAAGTAGGGAGCGGTGTTGCCCCACGTCGTGTCGCCGCCGACCCGCCAGTATCCCGTGTAGTCCTGCGCCCGTGTCTGCGGGTTCGTGCCCGAGAGCGCGCCGTCGACGAACAGCTTGAGCCCTGCAGACGATTGCGACGCCGACACGTAGTGCCACGCGCCGTCGTTGTAGGCGGCCGGGGTGGTGATGGTGTTCGTCTGGCCCGTGTACGTTCCGAAAGTCAGCCGACCGTCGTTGCCCATGTAGATGTGCCGGTCGTAGCCGCCCGATCCGCCGGTCTTGTTCGTGCCGAAGCCGATCAGCTTGCCACCCCGTGTGGTGGTGGTCTTGAACCAGAGCTCGAGCGCATAGGTGTTCGGGTTGGTGAACTGGCTCGCGCTCGAGATGCCCGCTTGCTGCCAGCCGCCGTTGTCGACGGGCTCGAACATGGCCGCCGTGTTGGTCACTCCAGACAGGGCACCGGAGGCACCCTGGGTCACGAGTCCCGTGTAGTCGCCCGGGTTGTCGCTCTTGCTCGAGTCCACGGCCACCTGTCCGCCGGTCTCACCGAGACGCCAGTAGAGCGTCGGGTCGAGGTTGAAGACGGATGCGCCATAGGCGTCGGCCGGGGCGGCCGGAATCGGCGACACCCGACCCGATGCCACGTAGTGCGCGACGAGCTGGTCTTGCGTCAGCGCGGCGCCGTAGACGGCCACCTCGTCGATGTCGCCGGTGAGGTAGTCGCTGTTCGGGTCTCCTGGCCAGCTGCCGAGGTTGTCGCCGCCGATCCTCCAGTATCCCGTGAAGTCCTGGCCCTGGGTGACATCCGTGCGGCTGCCCACGAGCTTGCCGTCGACGAACAGCTTCATGCCGGCGGGGCTCAGCGACGCGGCCACATGGTGCCATTCGCCGTCGTTGAACGACTTCGACGAATTGAGGGTCGCGGTGCTGCCGGTGTAGACACCGAACCAGATCTTGCCGTCGTTGCCCATGTAGACCTGGCGATCGTACGAGCCCGACGTACCCGTCGCCGCGTTGCCGAAGCCGATGATCTTTCCTCCGTCGGTCGACGTGGTCTTGACCCACGACTCCACCGTGAAGTTGTTCGGGCTCTTCTCGGCCTTGGGAGTGGTCACGTAGCCGGAGCCGGTGAGACCGATCGCCGTGTTGGTCGTAGCGGCATCCATGCCGGTCTTGCCGAAGTCGACAGGGCCATTGACCGAGGCGTCGTTGAAGCCGGCCCAGTCTTCCACCGTCGTGCCGGCCGCGTCTCCGAGCCGGTAGTACTCCGTGGGAGTGTCGGCCATGACCGCCGTGGAGTATGCACTATCGGTCTGGCCCGCGGCCGTGGCCGTGATGCTCACGGAGTCGGAACGGGCGATGTTGCCGAACGGATCGGTGGCGAAGATGCGGTACCGGTACGACTTGCCGGGAACGAGGCCCTTGTCGAGGTATCCCATCGACGGAAGGTTGTAGAACGACGACTCGGCCGTGGTGGTGTAGATCGGAGTCGTGGTGTTGCCGTCACGGAACACCTCGTACTTGAGGTTCGAGTTGTCCCGATCCCAGTTCGCAGCCCACCGGATGCGCACGGTTCCGCTCACCGTGGACGTGACGGTCGGGTTGAAGCGCGACCCGGTCACCCGGGGACCCTGCGTGTTGGGCGCGACACTCGAGACCGCGAAGCGCACGAGTCCCTGCTGCGCCGTGTTGTTGACGTTCTTGAACTCGCCGCCCATGACCACGTACTTCGACGTGCCGTTGACGTTCCACGGTCCCTGGTTCTGGCCGGTGGCCGTTCCGGTGTCGAGGTCGGGGAACCAGTTCAGCAGGGACGGTGACGGGTTGCCGGTGAAGCTCGGGTAGCCGTGGATGTCCTGCGTGACGGTTCCCGTGGCGGTCTTCGAGAACGCGAGTGCCCGGTGGAATCCCCAGGGGTCGGTCTGCGGGAAGCCGCCGATGTTGCCGCAGTAGTGGGCGTGGCTGGCCACGTAGACGACATCGCCGAGTGGCTTCACCGAATAGCTGTCCCCATGGCAGTCCTCGATCCAGTCGACGGTGCCGCCGTTGAAGTTGGCGCGGAACGCGCCCTCGAGGTTTCCGCCGGCCCCGAAGACGTACCCGGTGCCGTAGAAAGAGTCGCCGTCGCTCGAGAGACTCGTGATGGCGGACTGCGTGTTGCCGTTGCGCACCGTGTTGTTCGTTGCGAAGGGCAGCAGCGAGCCGTCGGCCGTGCTGACCGAGCCGAGTCCGTAGCCGGGGTTCGACGATCCGTTGATCGCCGTGAACTGGCCGCCGATGATGAGCTGCGACTTGTCGGGCGAGAGCACGAGTCCGTTGACCCGTCCACCGGTGACCTGCGGCGCGAAGGGGGTCAGCGCTCCGTTCGACGCAGTGGCCTCGGCGACGCCGGGCCGTTGTTCCGCGCCGACCGTGCTGAACAGACCGCCCATGTAGACCGAGGTCGCCGTTGCCACGATGGCCCGCACCGGGCCCCCGGGTTTCGGCAGGAAGGAGGGGATCAGGGCGCCCGTGGTGGCGTTCAGTGCGGCGATGCGCCACACCGATGAGCCGTTGACCTGGGTGAACGAGCCACCCACGTAGATGCGCGACCCGTCGGGCGACGCGGCGATCGAGAAGGCCTCTCCGTTGAGGCTGGGCGCGAACGACGTGATGAGGTTGCCGGTCGAGAGGCTGTAAGCCAGGATGTTGCTGCGCACGACGGTGTTCACGCCCGGCGCGGAGCCCGCGGGTCGGGCGGTTCCGAACTTACCGGCTGCGTACACGGTATCGCCGATGATGACCTGCTGCCACACCACGCCGTCGATCTGCACAGTCGGCAGCGCATCTGCCGACACCGTCGTCGGGCTGGCGGGGCTCGTGGGGTCGAGCGGCTTGGAGTCGGCGATGGCCGGAGATGCCACGAGGGTGGC
>NZ_CAXVWM010000204.1:0-4594 GCF_964263775.1 Agreia sp.
GTCGGCGCTCGCGAACGACAGGGGATGCTCGACCAGCTGGATGCTCGAGGTGTCGTCACCGTCGCGCTGGATGAACCCCCCGCCCACCGAGTAGTACGTCTCGCTGAGCACGGGGAGCGCCGCGGAATCGCCCCACGCGACAAGGCTCAGCGGGTTCGGATGGCCGGGCAGGCGGGTATGCGGCTCGAAGGCGATGTCGGACTGCTCGATGCCTACCGAATGCGTCCCGCCCAGGGCGATGGAACGCCGGTCACCGCCGGCTGCGAGTTCGATGAAGCCGGCGTCGCGCAATGCGGTCGACGTGCCGCGCTGAAGCGTCGACCAGGCGCCGCGCACGAGCGCGGGATCGCAGCTGACCGGGTCGAGGCCCTCGAGTCCGGCGACGACCGCGTCGGGCGTTCCATGGCCGAGTCCGGTGGCGCCGAGTGATCCGTAGAGAGTACAGGTGACGCGGCGAACAGAATCGAGCGATCCGGATGCGCGGAGCCGATCGACGAAGTCGAGTGCGGCGCGCATCGGGCCGACCGTGTGCGAGCTCGACGGGCCGATGCCCACCGAGAACAGGTCGAAGAGGGAGACGTAAGCGGTCACATCCAGACCCTAATCCTCGACCGCCAGACGAACGCCCTTGGCGCAACATCCTGGCCCCGCTCGCCGCATTTTCGACCGCGTCGTGCCTCGAACGGCGCGAATCGCCGTGCTGAGTGTAGACCTTGAGAAAGCGGCGCGCACCACCTCAGAGCCGGATTTTTCACGTACTAGCCTGTTCACGATCTGCAACCGACGAGAAGGAGTTCCGGTGTCGACGTCTACACCAGCCCGCGACAAAGATGGCGGAGTCCGAAGCCTCGTTCCGGCCCGAATGGACCGTCTTCCCTGGACCAGGTTTCACTGGTCGATCGTGGTGGGGCTCGGGTTCTCCTGGGTGCTCGACGGGCTCGAGATCCAGATCGTCGCCTCCGCAGGATTCCAGAAGTCCCTCGACATGACCTCGGCCGAGGTGGGCCTGCTCGGAACCGTCTACCTCTTCGGGCAGATCGCGGGAGCACTCATCTTCGGTCGGCTCTCCGACAAGCTCGGGCGCAAAAAGCTCTTCATCTTGACGCTGGCGATCTACCTGATCGCGAGCGGCATTGCGGGTCTCGCCCCGAACATGTGGTTCCTTCTGGTGTTCCGCTTCTTCGCCGGCATGGGCATCGGCGGCGAGTACGCGGCGATCAACTCCGCCATCGACGAGCTCATCCCGTCGAAGTATCGGGGACGGGTCGACATCGCGATCAATGGAACGTACTGGGGCGGCGCGGCGCTCGGATCGGCCGCGAACCTGTTTTTGCTGAATCCCGACATCTTCGACGAGAACATCGGCTGGCGCATCGGATTCTTCATCGGCCCGGTGCTCGGGCTCGCGATCATCTACCTGCGCCGGCACATCCCCGAGAGCCCGCGCTGGCTGATGACACACGGCCGAGAAGAGGAGGCCGAGGCGACCGTCGACGACATCGAGAAGCGGGTGAAGGCCCAGGGCGGCGATGTCGAGCCGGTCGACGACAGCAAGGCGATCACAGTCACGCAGACCGAGAGGGTGCCGTTCACAACCATCGTGCATGTGCTCTTCAAGCTCTATCCCAAGCGCACCCTGGTCGGGGCCACCATGATGGTGACCCAGTCGTTTCTCTACAACGCGATCTTCTTCACGTACGCCCTCGTGCTGCAGAACTTCTACGGCACTTCTCCGTCGTCGACGCAGTACTTCTTCTTTCCGTTCGCGATCGGAAACCTGCTCGGCCCGCTGCTGCTCGGCCACTTCTTCGACGTGTGGGGTAGGCGCAAGATGATCTTCCTCACCTATGGGATCTCCGCCGTCGTGCTGGCCGCATCCGCCGTGCTCTTCAGCATGGACGTGCTGGATGCGACGACCCAGACCATCTTCTGGTGCGTGTCGTTCTTCTTCGCCTCGGCCGGCGCATCCAGTGCCTATCTCACCGTCAGCGAGACATTTCCGCTCGAGATCCGCAGCCAGGCGATCTCGTACTTCTTCGCGCTCGGCCAGATCGCCGGCTCGATCGCCCCGCTGCTCTACGGAATTCTGATCGGCGACGGAAGCGACCGCGGCCCCCTGACCTTCGGATACTTCCTGGGGGCCGCGATCATGTTCGTCGGGGGCTTGATCGCGTTCATCTTCGGGGTGGATGCCGAACGCAAGTCGCTCGAAACGATCACGAATCCGTTGTCGGCCGTCAAGCGTGACGGCTGAGAAGCTGCAGAACGGAGTCGAAGCGGCCCTCGGCCTCGGCGAATCTCAGAAACCGGACCCGGTCCACGAGAATCTCCTCGGCATCCGGCTTCGATTCGATGATCGACATGGTCTCGTCGAGAAACTCGTCGACGGGCATGCCGTTGGCGTCGTCTTGCATGCCGAGGAGGGTCGTCGCAACCTGGGGCGGCACGAGTTCCAGAATCTGGATGGATGTGTCGGCAAGTTGCACACGCAGGCTCTGCGTGAACGCGTGGATGCCGGCCTTGGTGGCGCTGTAGGTGGGGGTGGCGGGCAACGGCACGAATGCGAGTCCCGACGAGACGGTCATGATGGTGGCCGACGGGCGGGTGCTCAGGTGCGGCACGAGCGCCGCGATCAGACGAATCGGTCCGAGCAGGTTGGTGGCGATGGTGCGCTCGGCGGTCTCGACGAAATCCGCCGAATGCAGATCCTCGAACTCCATGATTCCGGCCATCAGAATGACGGAGTCGAGGTCGGGGTACTCGGCGATGACCTGAGCCGTGGCGCTGTCGATGGATGCGGGGTCGGCCGTGTCGATCTGCACGGCGTCGATGCCCGGGTTCTCCGCGACGATCTGGTCGAGGAGTGCCGTGCGGCGCCCTCCGACGATCACGTGGTTGCCGGCGGCCTGAAAGCGCAGGGCCAGGCCGAGGCCGAGGCCTGAGGTGGCGCCGGGGATGAAAATGGTGTTTCCGGTGATGTTCATGCCTCCACTCAACACCGATCGCAGACGGCGCAGAAGGGAGCACTTGTCCATGGATTCCCAGTCCCTTGTTGTCGGACCCGCACCGCGCCACGATGGTCACATGGACAGACCCGCACTCGCCGATTTTCTGCGGCGCCGCCGCGAGGCGATGAAGCCGCGAGACGTCGGTTTGCTCGACGGGCCGCGTCGCAGGACGCCCGGCCTGAAGCGCGAGGAGGTGGCACTCCTTGTGGGCATGTCGACCGACTACTACTCGCGGCTCGAGCAGCAGCGCGGGCCGCAGCCGTCGGAACAGATGGTGTCCGCGATCGCACGGGGCCTGCGATTGACCCCCGACGAGCGCGATCACCTGTTTCGCCTGACGGGTCACAATGCGCCTCGCCGCGCCCTATCGACTCACCACGTCTCGCCCGCCCTGATGCGCGTTCTCGATCGGCTCGACGATACTCCCGCCCTGGTGCTGTCAGAACTCGCCGAGACGTTGGCGCAGAACGCGATGGCGACCGCCCTGTTCGGCGACGAGACGCGGTTCACCGGACTGGCGGCGAGTGCCGTGTACCGCTGGTTCATAGATCCCGACGCCCGCAGCCGGTATCCCGAACGCGACCACGACCACCAGAGCCGCATCCAGGTCGCCGCACTGCGCGCCTCGGTCTCGGCGTCGGGTGATTCCGAGCGCGGCAGGGCGATCGTCACCGAGCTGCTGTCGAGAAGTGGGGAGTTCGCGACGCTGTGGGAACTGCACGAGGTTCGAGCCCGCTTCGACGACCACAAGACGCTCGTGCACCCGGAGATCGGCGAGATCGAGGTGGACTGCCAGGCGCTCTTCACAGAGAACCAATCGCAGACGCTGCTCGTGCTGACGGCGTCACCCGGCAGCGACGCGGCCGAGAAGCTCGCCCTGCTTCGGGTGGTGGGGCACCAGACCTTCGCCTGAAGCGTGGCGCGGGGCGTTACCCTGACATCAGTGAAACTTTCTTTCTCTCTGTGACCCAGAGTCCATTCAGCGACACCCGTTCGCTCCTCCAATGGGGGCGGTGATTTCGTGCGCCCGAAAAGGGGAGCTCCTTACGGAGTTCCCCTAAACCCGGGCACCCTTCCGAAACCACCGTAGAAAGACCTTTTACTCATGACGTCTACCGACTCGTTCGACGTACCCACCGACGACCGCTCAGCCCTACGCGCGAATTGCGCTGACTGCTTCGCTCTCTGCTGCACAGCCTTCGGCTTTCAGAAATCTGCCGACTTCGCGATCGACAAGCCGTCGGGTACACCCTGCGTGAATCTCACCGATGAATTTTCCTGCTCCATCCACGACTCTCTGCGGCCACGAGGCTTTCGCGGGTGCACCGTATTCGACTGCTTCGGCGCAGGCCAATACGTGTCTCGCACCTTGTTCGGCGCAACAAGCTGGAGGGAACGCCCCGATACGAGCGCAGACATGTTCAGTGCATTCGCCGTCGTGCGGCAGTTGCACGAGATGCTCTGGTATCTCGTCGAAGCCGCCGAACGGGCTACCACCTCAGACCTTTCAGAGCCGGTGAACCAGCTCCGAGACGAAATCCTGCAGACGCTCGCCCACGAAGCGTCAGAGATTGTCACGTCAGATC
>NZ_CAXVWM010000205.1:0-10567 GCF_964263775.1 Agreia sp.
ACGCCCTCGTGCACGGTCCACCGAACAGCTCCGACCAGCCGCCCGTCGAGCCGGATGCCCAGGGCCGGGCCCTCGAGTTCGGCGCTCAGTTCAGCGAGGTTCTGAGTCAGCGCGGGCAGGTGCGGATCGAAGTAGAGCTGCGCCTCGGTGGCGTACGCCGCGCGCTGCAGAGTGAGCACCTCGCCTGCGTCACGCGGCGTGATCGAGCACAGCTCGCGGACCGCGTGTTCTGACATGGGTGCGTCCTTTCAGATGGCGACCGCACGCACCCGCGCACGGTCAGGAGTCGGCGCCGGCGCCGGCGACCCAGTCGGGATCGGCCGCGAGGGCGGCCACCTCGCCGATCAGCCTCGACACATGAAATCCGTCGACGGTCGCGTGGTTGCCCTGCACAGCCAGAGGCATGAGCACCCGGCCGTCGCGTTCGTCGTAGCGGCCGATGGTGAAGATCGGCGTCAGGTAGCTCCACGCGTCTTTGAGCTGCAGGTCGAGACTGGTGAAAGACAGCCACGGCATGCTCGAGACATCGAACGTGTTCGCCGGAACGTTCTGCTGCGGCGCATACGCCGTCGACGATCTGTACTCGGCCAGAATCGGCGCCGCTCGATCGTGAAACTCTCCGAAGTTCGGCGAGTACTCGGCCCACACCGTCGAGAACGTCTCGGCCGCGGGGTTGAAGACGGTGAAGAACGGATGCACGACGTTCCACACGGCGAGTTCGCCTTGCGCGTCGAACGCCATGCGGAACTCGTCGTGGTTGTTGACGACGGTGGCCAGCATCCAGAGCTGCGCGATATAGGTCTTGCGCGTGCACGCACGCAGCCGGGCGGCCAGCTGTGTCACGTCGACGTGCGTGGTGAGCGACCACAGGCAGGGCGAGCTCTGAGCGAAGTGCTCGAAGTGCTCGCGCCGAGGCCACGAATCGAGGTCGACCCTGCGCAGCTCGGCATCCGTCATGCCATCAACCGTAACGGCAGCCGTCGCGCCTCGTGAGCTAGTCGAGGTAGGCGGGGGCCGCGGGCAGGCCGAAGAACTCCTCGAGCGTGGTGACGCCCTGGGTGTGCATCTCTGCGGCGAGGTCTACCCCGATGTAGCGAAAATGCCACGGCTCGTATTCGTAGCCGGTGACCGCGGTCTTGTCGGCCGGATACCGCAGCAGGAATCCGAAGCGGTAGGCGTTGGCGGCAAGCCACTGGCCTGCGGTCGTGTCGCCGAAGCACGGACCGTCGACCGGGCATCCGCTGCCCACCGCGAGAATGTCGATGCCCATGCCCGTCTGGTGTTCGCTGAAGCCGGGGCGCGCGCTGGTGAGCTCGGCGCCGGCCGTGCCGAGCTGGCCCACGTAGCGGTTGTAGGCGTTCGTCTGAACGCCGAAGGAGCGGTAGCCGCTCTGCGCCACGAGCTGCTGGCCGATCTCGGCGGTCGCCGCATCGGCCATGACGGCGAGCGCGTCGGCCGCCTCCTGGCGGAGCGGAAAGCCGTTCGGGTTGGGGATGTCGCCGCGCAGGGCGACCAGATCGGGCGGAACGTAGGCGGCGGCATCCGGAATCGGCCGCGTCTTGTTGACGACGAACCAGATGCTCGTGGGGTCGTCGATCGAGCGTGCCGTCTTGTCGAACGCGGCCGGGGCGGGTGGCTGAACCGGCTCGGTCGCGCCCGTCGAGAAAGTGGGCGCGGGGATGATCATGGGTGCCGTCGCCGGCGGGCGGGCGACCTGCGGTTTCGCATCGGCGACTATGGATGCCGTGCCGCCGTTCTGCGTGTTCGTCGCGGTGAACAGTGCGGTCTCACCGACGATGACCAGCACGATCGCGGCGAGGCCGGCGATGAGCACGCGCGTCTTGGAGCGACGAGAGGGTTCGCGGCGCCGCAAATCTCGGCGCGGTCTCAGGTCGGTCACCATCCCACCATACGGGGCAGTCGGTTGAGAAGCGGCTGCACGGGGTGTAACTTTGCACTTCGCGCAGGTTTGTCGACGCTCTGTCTGTGCGCGCTTTCTTCTCTGGTCAGGAATGCTCATGTCACGCACGAACGACGCTGCCTCCGGCCGCGCAAGAACCTCCGGCGCAGACCGAGCCCGGGCCGCAAACGAATCGGGCGGAGTGCTCTCGCCCCGCCAGATCAAGCTCATCATCGTCGGGCTCATGGCCGGAATGTTTTTGGCCGCACTCGACCAGTCGATCGTCGGAACCTCGATGCGCACGATCGGAGACGACCTCAAGGGCCAGGACCAGCAGGCCTGGGTCACAACCGCCTACCTCGTGGTCTCGACCATCGCCACTCCGATCTACGGCAAGCTCAGCGACATCTTCGGCCGTCGCCCGCTCTACATCATCGCCATCTCGATCTTCATCCTCGGCTCGCTGCTGGCCGGCATCTCGACCTCGATGCTCGAGCTCGCGGGCTTCCGCGCCATCCAGGGCCTCGGGGCCGGCGGACTCATGTCGCTCGCCCTGACCGTGATGGGCGACATCCTCGCCCCCCGCGAACGCGCAAAGTACCAGGGCTATTTTCTCGCCGTGTTCGGCGTATCGAGCGTGCTGGGCCCGCTGCTCGGCGGACTTATCTCCGGCACGAGCGAAATCTTCTTCATCACGGGATGGCGCTGGATCTTCCTGCTCAACCTGCCCGTCGCCGCCATCGCCATGGTGCTCGTCGTGAGCTTCCTGCACATTCCGCACACCCGCCGCGACACCCGCATCGACTGGTGGGGCGCCGCGTTCATCGTCATGGGCATCGCTCCGTTGCTGCTGGTCGCCGAGAACGGCCGCGACTGGGGCTGGTCCTCGGTCGGGGCGTTCGCCTGCTACATCATCGGCGTCGTCGGAATCATCGCGTTCATCCTCGTCGAGCGCCGCATGGGCAGCAATGCACTGATTCCGCTGTCGCTGTTCCGCTCCTCCACCTTCTCGATGGCGAGCGTCATCGGCACCCTCGTAGGCTTCGGCATGTTCGGCGGCATGCTCACCCTCCCGCTCTACCTGCAGATCGTGAACGGGGCGACTCCCACCGAGTCCGGCCTCCTGATGATCCCCATGGTCGTCGGCCTCATGATCGCGTCGATCGTCTCCGGGCAGGTCATCGCCCGCACCGGCAAATACAAGATCTTCCCCATCGTCGGCACGTTCCTCATGTCGGTGGCGTTCTTCTACCTCACCTTCGCCACCGCGACCAGCGGCGTCGTCTTCATCATGGGCGGCATGCTCATGCTCGGCCTCGGGCTCGGACAGCTGATGCAGACGCTGACCATTGCGAGCCAGAACTCGGTCGGCCCGCGCGACATCGGCGTGGCCACGAGCGCGGCGACCTTCTTCCGGCAGATCGGTGGAACGCTCGGCACGGCCGTGATCTTCTCGGTCGTCTTCTCCCGCGCCCCCGACGCGATCAAGACCGCCTTCGGCAATCCGGATGTCGTGGCCGGCATCACCGCCGCCAGCCAAGACCCGAAGGTGGTCGCGGTTGCGGCCAACACCGACGTGCTCACGCAGATTCAGCTGGCGCAATCCAAACAGCCCAACACCCTCGGCCAGGCGCTGAACGGTGACACCTCGTTCCTCAACGTGATCGACCCCCGCCTCGCCCGCCCGTTCCTCGAGGGCTTTTCGAGCGCCATGGTCACCGGCTTCTACATCAGCCTCGGCGTCGTGCTTCTCGCATTCTTGCTCAGCTGGTTTCTCAAGGCGACTCCCCTGCGCCAGAAGTCGGCCCTGCAGGAGGCCTCCGAGGACGCGGCGGCGCTGGCGTCGTCGACCGAATCCTCCGACGCCGACCGTGACGACGCGGCCGCCCTCGAGATGCAGCTCGAAGCATCCCGTGCCGCCGGCCAGGCCGGGGCGATGATCGAGCCCACGACGGCAAGCGTGCCCGCGCAGAAGCCGCGAGAGTAGCCATGTCGCTCGACACACCCACCTTCGCGTCCTTCCCGCCCGATTTCATCTGGGGCTCGGCCACCGCCGCCGCCCAGATCGAGGGAGCCGCGCACTCGGGCGGCAAAGAAGACTCCGTCTGGGACGCGTTCGCGCGCGTGCCGAACGCGGTCATCAACGGCGACACCCCCGAGGTCGCGGTCGACCATTACCACCGCGTCGCAGACGACGTGGCGATCATGAAGGAGCTGGGCCTCGACTCCTACCGCTTCTCGACGAGCTGGTCGCGCATCAAGCCGGGCGACCGGGAGTTCAACCGCACAGGCCTCGACTTCTACTCCCGCCTGGTCGACGAGCTGCTCGGCGCGGGCATCCTGCCGTGGCTCACCCTCTACCATTGGGACCTGCCGCAGGCGATCGAAGAGCAGGGCGGATGGGCGAACCGCGAAACCGCCTACCGCTTTCGCGACTACGCCGAGGGCGTCTACGCGGTGCTCGGAGACCGCGTCGAGCACTGGACCACCTTCAACGAACCGTTCTGCTCGGCCCTGCTCGGCTACGGCGCCGGCGTGCACGCACCCGGCCGCCGCGAGCCGCTCGCCGCCATTCAGGCGGTGCACCACCACCACCTCGCGCACGGTCTCGCCGTGAACCGGCTGCGCGAGCTCGGCGCGCAGAACCTCGGCGTCACCTACAACCTGACCAACGCCATCCCGGCCGACGCCGGCGACCCCGTCGACCTCGACGCGGCACGCCGCCTCGACGGCATGATGAACCGCATCTTCCTCGACCCCGTGCTGCGCGGGGCCTACCCCGCCGATGTCAGCGACGACCTGGCGGCCGCCGGCATCCGGCTGTCTGAAATCGTGCACGACGGCGACCTCGAGATCATCTCGGCGCCCATCGACTTTCTGGGCATCAACCACTACCACGACGACGTCGTCAGCGGGCATCCGCTGGACGACGGCGCGATCGACCCCCACCTGGTCGAGACCGGGCGGCCGCTCTCGTCGCCGTTCATCGGGTCGGAGTTCTTGACGTTTCCGAGCCGCGGCCTGCCCCGCACGGCCATGGATTGGGAGGTGAACCCCGACGGACTGCGCCACCTGCTCGTGCGGCTCGGCTCCGAGTACCCGACCCTGCCGCCGCTGTACATGACCGAGAACGGGGCCGCCTACGACGACGTCGTGTCGTCGGACGGCCAGGTGCACGACCCCGAGCGTGCGGCGTTCATTCTGGCGCACGTGTCGGCCGTGGCCCAGGCGATCGCCGAGGGCGCGGATGTTCGAGGCTACTTCGTGTGGTCGCTGCTCGACAACTTCGAATGGGCCTGGGGCTACGACAAGCGCTTCGGCATCGTGCGCGTCGACTACGACACGCAGGAGCGCACGATCAAGGACTCCGGGCGAGCGTTCGCGGCCGTGTTCGCGGGGCGGCCCGCCGCCGAGTAGCCGCGCGGCGAGGCGCCCGCGCATCCGGCTCGCCGTCGTTGATTCGGCCCAGCCAGCCGCCGCTTCACGTTCGCGGATGAGGAAAAACCTGCGACACCCCGTGTGAGAACGCGGTCGGCGCGGGGTGTCGCGAATTTTTCCTCATCCGCGAAAGGGATGCGGTGCTTGCGGTCGGCGGGACTCAAGTGCGGCGACCGGGCATTGAGGTGCGGAAAGTGGCCGCTTCACGGCGTGTGGATGCGGCCAGATCCCGCACCTCAGTGACGGGTCGTCGGCGCCGCTCGAGTCGTCTCGCGCTTCTAGACTGGGATCCTCCAGGCAGGAAGGGCGCCGTCCATGTCGATCGACCTCCCCGAGCAGGAAGCCGCCGGGCAGGAAGCGACCCCGCACGAAGCGGCCCCGCAGGCGCCCACGCTCGAGATGGTGGCGCACGAGGCCGGCGTGTCGCGAGCCACGGTGTCGCGCGTCGTCAACGGATCGAGCGCCGTGACTGCGCAGGTGACCGCCGTCGTGAATGCGGCCATCGAGAAGCTCAACTACGTTCCCAACAGGGCCGCCCGCTCCCTGGCCAGTCGGCGCACGAATGTGATCGCTCTCGTCGTTCCCGAGCAGACGTCGATCGTCTTCAGCGACCCGTTTTTCGCGGCAGTCATCCAGGGCGTGGCCGTCTACCTCAACGACACCGACTACACGCTCAACCTGCTCATCTCGTCGGAGACGTCGAGCGACAAGACCCGGCGCTACCTGCTGGGCGGCAACGTCGACGGAGCGCTCGTCGTGTCGCACCACTCCGGCGATCACTCGTACACGCGCCTCGGCCAGAAGCTTCCGATCGTCTTCGGCGGTCGTCCCATCACGCCCGAACTCGGCGACAGCTACTTCGTCGATGTCGACAATGTGGCCGCCGCGCGGTCGGCGACCGAGCACCTCATCGCTCTCGGTCGCACCCGCATCGCCACCGTCGCCGGCCCGCAGGACATGCCGCCCGGCGTCGACCGGCTGCACGGTTGGCGAGACGCCATGGATGCCGCCGGGCTCGCCGACGACCTCGTCGAGATCGGCGGGTTCTCGGCCGCGTCGGGGGCGGATGCGATGCGCCGGCTCCTCGAGCGCGACGACACGATCGACGCGGTGTTCTTCGCGAACGACCAGATGGCGGCCGGGGCGTATCCGGTGCTTCGGGAGCGCGGGCTGACGATTCCGGGCGACATCGCCGTAGTAGGCTTCGGCGACGATCCGCTCGCATCCGCGCTCAGCCCCACGCTCACCACCGTGCACCAGCCGTCGTCACAACTCGGGGCGGGCATGGCCGCGGCGCTCGTTCGACTGATCGCTCGGCAGAGCATCTAGCACGCCACGATCATGCCGACGAGCCTGGCGATCAGGGAGTCGTCGGTGTCGCGGCGCTGATCAGGCGGCGCGGGGCAAGCCTGCTGCGGGGAGGATCACGCCATCGATGAGCGTGATCAAGAACTCGCGGTCGACCGGCTTGCGCATGATGAGCGTGCGATAGGCGACCATCGAGGGGGAGATCAGCGAGATGAGTTCGATGTCGACGTCGGCCGCGATCTCGCCCCGCTCGATTGCGCGGCGCAGCAGCACACGGTTGATGCGGGCACGGGGCTCGACGATGGCGTCGTTGGCCGCATCCGCGAGCTCGGGGGCGCTCGACAGCATCGACGCCAGTCCCGCCATGACCTTCAGCTTGCGCTCGGCGTCATGGATCGAGGGCGGACGGATCATCGCGACAAGATCTCCGCGCAACGTTCCCGTGTCGGCGATCTGCAGAGTGTCGAGGTCGCTCTTCTTCATGCACGCGACCGCGTCGAGCACGAGTTCGTTCTTCGAGGCCCACCGGCGGTACACCGTGGCCTTGCCCGCGCCGGCACGGGAGGCGACCATGTCGATGGTCATGCCGTCGAAGCCTGTCTCAGCCAGAACCTCGACCGCGGCATCCAGAATCTTCTGGTCTTTTGCCGGATCACGCCTGCGCCCGAGCTTCGGAGCGTCATGAACTGTCTGAACGTCGTCGAGCTGCGTCATTGCGGCCGTCTCCTTCTGTAGCTTTCTGCGTACTTCTCCGACTACTCTAGCAATTAGAGAACTACCGAGATCCGAAACTTGTGAAATCCGGAACTAGGACTATCCGGAACTCGACAGTTTCGTATATGCTGGACGAATGACCCAGACCTCCTCCTCCCCCTCGCGCGTCTCCGACGCCGCACAGGTCTCCAATCGCCGCTGGCTGACGCTCACAGTCGTCGCCCTCGCCCAGCTCATGGTTGTGCTCGACTCCACCGTCGTCAACATCGCGCTCCCCGCAGCCCAGGCCGACCTCGGCTTCAGCGACGGCGACCGCCAGTGGGTCGTCACGGCCTACTCCCTCGCTTTCGGCAGCCTCCTCCTTCTCGGTGGCCGCCTCTCCGACCTCATCGGCCGCAAGCGCACGTTCATCATCGGGCTCATCGGCTTTGCCGTGGCCTCGGCACTGGGAGGCGCGGCCGACAGCTTCGGAACCCTGGTCGCCGCCCGAGCGCTGCAGGGAGTCTTCGGCGCATTGCTCGCCCCGACCGCCCTCGCCGTGCTCACCACCACCTTCACCATTCCGAAAGAGCGTGCCCGCGCGTTCGGAATCTTCGGAGCGATCGCCGGAGCCGGCGGTGCCGTCGGCCTGCTGCTCGGCGGCTTTCTCACCGAGCGCTTCGACTGGCGCTGGAATCTCTACATCAACGTCTTCATCGCCGTCATCGGCGTGATCGGCGCGGCCATCTACGTCTCCGAGTCGAAGCGCACCGGCCCCCGTCCGAAGCTCGACATTCCCGGCACAGTGCTCATCTCCGGCGGACTCTTCGGCCTGGTCTACGGCTTCGCGAACGCCGAGACCGACGGCTGGGATTCGCCGCTGACCTGGGGGATGCTGGCGGGTGCCGCCGTGCTGCTCGTCGCCTTCGTGCTGTGGCAGCGCCGAGCCGCCCACCCCCTTCTTCCGCTGAAGATCGTGCTCGACCGCAACCGCGGTGCGGCCTACGCCTCCGTGCTCATCGCCGGTGCCGGAATGTTCGGCATCTTCCTGTTCGTCACCTACTACCTGCAGGCCTCGCTGAGCTTCTCGCCCATTCAGACCGGCCTCGCGTTCCTTCCGATGATCGCCATGCTCGTGCTCGCCGCGCAGCTGTCGACGAACATCTTCGTGCCGCGCTTCGGCCCGAAGATCATGGTGCCGGCCGGCATGATCCTCGCCATGATCGGCATGATTCTGCTCACCCGCCTCGACCTCGACAGCAGCTATGCGGCCAACGTGCTGCCGGCCCTGATGGTGATGGGCTTCGGCATGGGAACGATCATGCCCGCCTCGATGCAGACCGCCACCCTCGGCGTCGACCGCGAGTTCGCCGGCGTCGCGTCGGCCATGGTCAACACGAGCCAGCAGGTCGGAGGCTCGATCGGCGTGGCACTGCTGAACACCCTGGCCGCCACCGCCGCCGCCGACTACCTCGCCGCGAACGCGCCGGCCACGGCGGAGGTCGCGGCGAACGCCGCCATCGCCAGCTATTCGACCGCCTACTGGTGGGGTGCCGGGTTCTTCGCGGTCGGCGCAGTCGTCTCGGCGCTGCTGTTCCGTCGCCGAGGCCAGGGCCTGTTGCTCTCGCACAGCGCAGCCGCAGCAGCCGCCGGGGCCGGCGCATCCGACTCGGCCGCGGCCGACGTGCCGATGCCGGTGCACTAGGAGCCTCGCCCGCACCGACGCTGTCCGCGCCTGTTCGGCGCATCCGCTGCCCCTCGACCGGCAGCGGATGCGCCGGCCGGCCGCGGATGTGTTCGTGCGCGGCGGCTACTTGGCCGGGGCCACCACGACGGGCACGTCGGGCAGGCGGGCGCGCATCACCTGGATGGCCTCGGGGTTCTCATCGACCAGCACGAACCGGCGACCGAGCGCGTGGGCGACCGCGCCGGTCGTGCCGCTTCCGGCGAAGAAGTCGAGCACCCAGTCGCCCTCGCGGCTCGACGCCTGAATGATGCGGCGCAAGACGCCCTCGGGCTTCTGGGTGGGATAGCCGGTCTTCTCACGTCCCGTCGGCGAGACGATCGTGTGCCACCACACATCCGTCGGCAGCTTGCCGCGCGCGACCTTCTCGGCCGTGACCAGGCCCGGAGCCATGTACGGTTCCCGATCGACGGTCGACGAGTCGAAGTAGTACCTCGCCGGGTCTTTGACGTAGACGAGAATAGTGTCGTGCTTCGCAGGCCACCGGCTCTTCGACTTGGCCCCGTAGTCGTAGGCCCAGATGATCTCGTTGAGAAAGCACTCCCGGCCGAACAGCGCGTCGAGCAGCACTTTAGCGTAGTGCGCTTCGCGGTAGTCGAGGTGCAGGTAGAGCGTTCCGTCGCCAGCAAGCAGGCGCCAGGCCTCGAGCAGGCGGGGTTCGATGAACTCCCAGTAGTTCTCGAAGACGTCGTCGTACGCCAGAAGATCGCCCTTGATGCGCTCGTAGCTTCGACCCTTGAATCCGATCACTGAGCCGACGCCCGCCTTGGTGCGAACGGATGTCGTGGACTGGCGTCTCTGCACCCGGCCCGTATTGAAGGGCGGGTCGAGATAGATCAGCGTGAAAGACTCGTCGGGCAGGCCGGCGAGAACGGGCAGGTTGTCGCCCTGGATGACCCGGCTGACCCCGTGGCCAGATGCCGGGTCGAGCGCGTGGTCGGGCATCCTGCAATTGTGGCAGGTCTTCGTGAGGCGTATCGTTCGTTGAATGCAGAGCCGCGAAGTGCGCCATGAGCCCGATGCCAGCCGCTACACCCTCTGGGTCGACGATGAACAGGTCGGCCTCGCCGACTACGAGTTGCGGGGCGACGCGATCGCCATCACGCACACCGAGATCGATCCCAGCAAGCAGCACGGCGGGCTCGGCAGCGTGCTGGTGCAGGGCGTGCTCGACCAGATCGCCGAGGGCTCGCAGCGCGTGATCGCCGCCTGCCCGTTCGTCGCGACCTACATCGACAACCACGACGAGTACAAGCCGCTCACGACGCGCTGAACTGCGCGCGACGCACTGCGGGACTCGCGACGCGTTACGGCACGCGGCCGATCCACTCGGGCGTGCTGAACTTCGTGCGCACGAGCTCTTCGGCCTTGGCGTACTCCTCATCGGTGATGTCGCCGGGCGTTGCCCCGTAGAGGCCCGTGAAGGTGGCGATCATCCTGTCGATGATCTCGGCTCGCGACAGTCCGGTCTGGCTGCGCAGCGG
>NZ_CAXVWM010000206.1:0-5758 GCF_964263775.1 Agreia sp.
CTTCGTGACCACGCTGATCGACTCGATGAACCCCGACTACGGCAGCGGATCGAACATAGCAGGGCTCGGCCTCGTCTTCATCCTGGGCGCGTTCCTGCTGCTCGCGGGCGTCGTTCTGATGTTCGTGATGCGCGCCGTGAACCCCGCGTTCTTCACCGGACAGACGCTGAAGCGCGGAACGTCGACCGACTAACGTGTGCCGGCGCACTGAGGTGCGGAGATGTGTCGCTTCCTTCGAGGTCGAAGCGGCATATTCCCGCACCTCAGAGCGCTGTCGCACCGACCGTCAGTGCCACACGAGAGCGAGGGGAAGTGTGCCGCAGGGCACGCGCTGTGCATCGTCGGGCAGCAGGATGCCGGCGGCGATCGTCGGATCGGTCGACAGCACCACCCTCGACTGCGCGTTCACCAGCGTGACCCGCTCGCCGAGCCGGGCGAACGCGGACAGAAACCGGGCCTCGAGCGCCGACACCGTCACATCCACCCCCGCGACGCCGGGCTGAGTGCCTGACGCATCGAAGACCGGCATGGTGAGGGTCACAATGAACTCGTCGGTGCACAGGTAGTCGACGTAGGGGCCGGTGACGTGGCTCGCCTCGCCCGAGGCCACGCCTCGCCACCACTCGAGTCGCGTGTAGTCGCGAAAGAACTCGGATTCGGGGTCTTCGACCACAGCGAGCTGGCGGGGAGGAAGCCGCTGCACGAGCGCGTCGCCGGCCTGGTGCACCCACCATGCCAAGTGCCAGGCCGCGTCGTCGACAAATCCGGGCGTCGCCACGAAGCCGGCCCCGATCACGAGTTGCGCACCGGCAGCGAGCTCGGCCTCTGCGAGGGCGCGCACGCTGTCGTCGAGGGTCGTTCGGCTGATCGGATGCGCCAGGCTCCCGAGCGTGGTCGCGAGTGCATCGCGGGCCCGGCCCAGCGCGTCGAATACGGCGTCGAAGGTGTCGACGACGAGGGCGACGCAGTCGTCGAGCGAGGCAGGGTCGGCCGAGGACGAGGCGCCGGATGCCGCGTCGGGTCTGTGCGCATCGTCGGGCCTGTGCGCATCCGAGACGGAGATCGCACTCGCCACCAGGGCCGAGAGTTGCGTGTCGACGATGGCTCGGGCGGCCTCACCGTCTCGCCGGTCGAGGGCATCGATCAAGATGAGCTGCGCGTGCTTGACGGCGTCACGCAGTGCCGCATCTCGCATGCCGAACCAGATCACGGGGCCGAACTCCGCCTGCAGGCGCAGCTCCTCGGCCACCAGCCGGGGCGACTGGGCCGCGGCGGCCACTTCGACCCGGAAGAGCGCCTCGCCTCGTCGGGCCGAGACCTCGTCGCCGAAGTCGATGGAGCGTGCGATCGTGCGCAGGTTGTCGAGGTCGGCCGTCGTCGCGCGAGCCGCGGCAGTGGCAGCCGATGCACCGCTGATCGCGCCGAGCTGCACTGCCAAGTCGTGCAGCTGCGCCCTCGAGAACCGCGAGAGACGGGCGGCGAGCAGCTGGCGCTGCCCCTCCTCGCTCGAGGTGATGAAGCTGCCCCCGTCACGTCCGCGTGTGGTGCGCACGAGCCCCTGGCCGCGCAACGCGTCGAGCGCCTCGCGCACGGTCGACACGGCGACGCCGAACTGGCGCGCCAGCTCGGTCTCGCGGGGCAGGCGCTCGCCGTGCCCGACGAGCCCGAGCACGATGGCCTCGCGCATCCGCTGTTCGACCTGTTCGCTGCGGCCGGGGCCGGCGAGCGGCGCGAAGACGGCTGAGCGGGCCTCTGCGGTGAGGCCGAGCGAACGCGACATGCGACCTCCTCGGGCTGCCCTTTCGACGCTAGCACCCGGGCCCGCTCCCCCTCCTCCCTGCTCCGCTTTCGCGGATGAGGAGGAACTCGCGACACGCCGCAGTTTTCGGCGGCGGACGCGGGGTGTCGCAAGAATTTCCTCATCCGCGAAGGGGCGAGGTGCTTCTGGTCACCGTGAACTTCGCGTTCTGGCCGACCACGTCGGTGGGCCCCACGATCTTGCGCAGCGTGGCGGCGTGTGAGAGCGAGCTGTTGAATACTGTCCAGAGCTCGCCGCCCGGCTGCAGCACGCGCGCCGCATCGCGGAACAGCCCGAGGGCGGCATCCGCGTGCACGGCCGCGCCCACGTGGAACGGCGGGTTGCACAGAATGAGCCCGGCCGACGCATCCGGCTGCGAGCGCAGCGCGTCGTCGCGCACGACCTCCACCCGGCCGTCGAGCCCGTTCAGGCGCATCGTCTCGCGGGCGGATGCGACGGCCGACGACGACTGGTCGCTCGCGATCACGCGCGCGTCGGGCCGGGCCCGGGCGACGACGACGGCCAGAACCCCGGTGCCGCATCCGAGGTCGATGGCCACCGCAGGGCGCGCTGCCATCTGCGGAATGAACGACAGCAGGAAACGGGTTCCGATGTCGAGCTTCGTGCCCGCGAACGCGGTTCCCTGAGCTGCGACCCACAGCTGCAGGTCGTCGTGGAACTCCGTGCGCATCGTGTCGGCATCGGCAGCGGCATCGGCGCCGGCCCTGGACTCTGAAGCCACGAGCACGCGCGACTTCTGCCGCGCCAGGCTGACGCGCAGCTCGGAGAAGTGCTTCTCGAGCACGGCGTTCATGCTGGTCGAGAGGTGCTTGATGCGCCCGCCCGCGTAGACCACGACCGACGGATGCGCGTGCCGGGCGATGAGCGCGGCCGCCTGCTCGAGCGCGGCGAGCGTTCGCGGCAACTGCATCAACACGACCGTCGCGCCCTCGACGAGCCCGGCGTCGAACGCCAGCGACTCGTACGTGCCGGCGAGCCCGGTGCGGTCGCCATTGCGGGCAAGGGCCCGCTCTCCGGTGAGCGCGTCCTGCTGAACCCGGATGCGCGTGGCCCCGTGCAAGCCGGCCGCGCCGAGCGTCAGCGCCCCGTAGCGATCGCCGATCACGACGACCTCGCCGGGGGCGGCCGCGGCCAGGGAGTCGGCCGCCTCGTCGAGGATCAGCCGGTCGCTCGCGTCGACGGCGAACAGGTTGGGGGCCTCGACGTCGGGAAAGCGGCGCAGGTCGTCGAAGGAGAATTCAGGCATCCCCCCATCCTGACAGGGATGCACACCGGCTGATATCCTGACAGGCTCGCCAGACGGCGACGGAGAGAGCAACCGTGACCGACTACTTCGAGACCAACAGGCAGAACTGGAACGATCGCGCGTCGGCGCATGCGGTGCGCACCGGGTCGGGCTACCAAGTTCAGCGTTACATCGACGACCCGCAACTCATCTCCGGCGTGGTGAGATTCGACCGCGATCGGCTCGGCCCCGTCGATGGGCTGCGCACCGTGCATCTGCAGTGCCACATCGGCACCGACACGCTGTCGCTCGCCCGGTTGGGCGCCCGGGTGACCGGTCTCGACTTCTCACCGGTCGCTCTCGCCGAGGCGCGGGCGCTCGTCGCCGAGACGGGCGACCCGGTGGATTTCGTCGAGTCCGATGTGTATTCGGCCCTGTCGGTGCTCGAGGAAGCCAGTTTCGATCTCGTCTACACCGGAATCGGCGCACTGTGCTGGCTGCCCAGCGTGCAGCGCTGGGCTTCTGTCGTCGCGGCGCTCCTCAAGCCGGGAGGACGCCTGTTCATTCGGGAGGGTCACCCGATTCTCTGGACCATGGACGAAAGAATGACCGACGACCTGCACCTGCGATTCCCCTATTTTGAGCAGGCCGAACCGCAGGAATGGGACGACGAATCCAGCTATGTCAACACAGATCGCCGGATCGCCGCTACCAAGACGTATGAGTGGAATCACGGCATCGGCGAGATAGTCACCGCCCTGCTGGTTGCGGGGCTGCGCCTCACCATGCTCGTCGAGCACGACAGTGTGCCATGGCGGGCGCTCCCCGGCCAGATGCTGCTTCGCCCCGACGGAGAGTTCGCTTTCGACGCTCTCGCGGGAGTGGCACCGCTCAGCTACACGATCCAGGCGGTGAGGCCCGCCATCTGAACCCGTCGGCCGGTATCGCCGGCGGTTCGCCGGGCACCCCCGCCACGTATGTCTACGAAGAGACGGTCAGGTAACGGCGAGGTGAATACCTGCTCACTCGCAGCCGATCGACACTACGGTCGCAAGAGTGGCGACAATCGAGACAACTGCACAGGGCCTCGGCCGACTGAGTTTGTACGACCGTTTTCTTCGGCCGGCTCTTCCCGAACCCGAGGTGTTCGAGAAGCCGCGTGCCCTCCTGTGGGGCTTCATCGGCATCCACGTCGTCTACCTGCTGGGACTGCTGCCCCACATCGTCGCGGGAACCGTCGAGGGCGATCTTCCGCTGTACCGCCGCTGGGCAATCGACGCCGCGAGCTTCGGACAGTGGCCGGGCATCCACTTCGAGTGGGTCTACCCGATCGGCGCGATCCTGCCCATCGCCCTGTCGAACGTCGCGGGCCCCCAGTTCTACCAGCTGCTCTGGTTCGTGCTCATCGCCGCGCTCAACGCCGTGTCGATCGTCGTGCTCTCGAATCGCGGGCGTTCGCGCCGCGGGATCCTCGCGTCGTGGTGGTGGCTCGGCATCCTGACCCTGCTGAGCCCGGTCGCCCTGCTTCGCCTCGAGGGCATCACCGCTCCCCTGGTGATCATCGCCCTCGTGCTGATCGCGCGCCGGCCGATCTTCGCATCCGTACTTCTCGCCCTCGCCACCTGGATCAAGGTGTGGCCCGCGGCCATCTTCCTGGCGATTCTGGGCGCGTTTCCGCGCCGACGCATCGCGATCGTGACGGGAGCCGTGTTCTCGCTCGGAGTCGCCGCCATCGTCTGGGCCCTGGGCGGTCTGCACTACCTGTTCGGCTTCGCTCAGATGCAGACCTCGCGCGGGCTTCAGCTCGAAGCACCGGTCACGACTCCGTGGCTCTGGCTGGCGATCATCGACCGCCCAGGCAGTCGCATCATCAACAACACCGCGATCGCCACGCGCGAGGTCGTCGGACCCTACGACCACCTCGCCGTGTCGCTGATGACCCCGGTCATGGCACTCGCTGTCATCGGCGTGCTCGCCCTCGTGGTGTGGGCGAAGCACCGGGGCGCACCGACCGAACGCCTGCTGCTCGTGGCGTCGTTGGCCCTCGCAACGACCGTCGTGGTCTTCAACAAGGTGGGCTCGCCGCAGTACATGCTGTGGCTCGCCCCGATCATCGTCGTGGGAATAACGCAGGGCTGGCGCGCTTGGCGCACCCCGGCGCTGCTGATGGTGGCGATCTCGGTGCTCACCACACTGGTGTTCCCGATTCTGTACATGCCGCTCATCGCCGGAGACCCCGGGGTGGCGCTACTGCTCACCGGGCGCAACGTACTGGTCGTGGTGCTGCTCGGCTGGGCCGTGCGCGAGCTCGTCTACGTGGGTGCCCGGGCGGCCGGCGCCGAACCCCGCTTCGAGCGTCGCGCGCGCGAGCGGGAGCACCGCCAGACGGCCTGAGCGCCAGATGGCCTGAGCGCCAGACGGCCTAGAGCCTGCGCTCGTAGCAGAGCGACTCGGCGGCGCCGGCGTAGGCGCCGAAGTTCGGGATGAGCGTGTACCCCTCCCGCTCGTAGAACCGCATCGCATCGGGCTGCGCCGTTCCCGTCTCCAGGCGCAGGGTGTTCCAGCTGCGGGCGCGGGCCCTCTCTTCGAGCGCCCGCAGAATGGCGATCGACACCCCCGTGCCCCGCGCATCCGGAGCCACGAACATTCTCTTGATCTCGGCGCTGGAGTCGTCGAGTCGGCGCAGGCCGCCGCATCCGACGGCGCGTTCGCCC
>NZ_CAXVWM010000207.1:0-7001 GCF_964263775.1 Agreia sp.
CCGCGAATCGCTGGGGATGCCGTTGAGGTACTTGTCGGTAAGGAGGCCCTGCGCGAGCGGAGAGAACGCGATGCAGCCCACGCCGAGGTCGCCGAGAGTGTCGAGCAGACCCGACTCGATCCAGCGGTTGACCATCGAATACGAGGGCTGGTGGATCAACAACGGTGTGCCGAGGTCGGCAAGAATGCGTGCCGCCTCGACCGTGCGCTCGGGGGAGTAGCTCGAAATCCCCGCGTACAGGGCCCGCCCCGACGTGACGGCCGTGTGAAGCGCCCCCATCGTCTCCTCAAGCGGAGTGTCGGGGTCAGCCCGGTGAGAGTAGAAGATGTCGACATAGTCGAGCCCCATGCGCCCCAGCGACTGATCGAGGCTCGCAAGCAGGTACTTGCGCGAACCGAAGTTGCCGTAGGGGCCAGGCCACATGTCGTACCCGGCCTTCGTCGAGATCACGAGCTCGTCACGAAACGGCTTGAAGTCTTCGGCGAAGATGTGCCCGAAGTTCGTCTCGGCGCTGCCATACGGGGGCCCGTAATTGTTCGCCAGGTCGATGTGGGTCACACCGAGGTCGAACGCGCGCCGCAGAATCGCCCGCTGCGTCTCGGTCGTGGTCGTTTCTCCGAAGTTCTGCCACAGCCCCAGCGAAACGGCCGGAAGCATCAGCCCACTGCGGCCGGTGCGACGGTAGGGGAGCTGCTCGTAACGGTTCTCTGCTGCACTGTAGGTCACCCCTCGATCCTCCCACATCGCTCCGCGGGCACATGGATGCTCGGCTGCTGCCGCGTGCGGCCGTGCCCTGCGCTGCTGCACCGCGCCGATTGGCGCAGCCGCCGGGGGTGCCGTAATGTATCCTCCGGTACCGTGTCCGAGCGGCCGAAGGTGCAACTCTCGAAAAGTTGTGTGCTTGAAAGAGCACCGTGGGTTCAAATCCCACCGGTACCGCCACGATCAAACCCCCTGAATCCCTTTGTTTACAAGAGAGTCAGGGGGTTTCGTTGGTTCTCGAGACAAAACAGCCGCGCTGACCGTCGAAGTGCGTCTGATGGACGCGCGTCGCTGTCCCTCGTGCGCCGGGCGCTCGAACCGATCCGGGCTAATCGCGGATGGCGTCGATCACCCCTTGCGCTCGACGAGGCGGTGATCATGTTAGTGGCCGTGGTCATGTTGCTACCGCTCAGAAAGGGAGGTCGGCGATGGTTCGCCAGCGGGTGGAAAAGTCAGTCGCGCGATCGGCGGACCATTGCGGTTCAAATGATAGGGTCGGCGACCAATCGATGATCGCATCGTCGAGGGAAAGTCCCGGCGTGACGGCGACACGGGCGAGGGCAGCTGCGCCGAGCGGGGTGGCATGTTGTGACGGGTACACGTCGACCGGAATCTGGATCAGGTCGGCGACCGACTGCATGAGCACGTTGCTTTGGGTGAGGCCGCCATCGACACGGAGACGGTGCAGCGGTCGGCCGAGATCCTGCGCCATACTGCGAGCAACTTCGGCGACCTGCGCTGCGATGCCTTCGAGGACTGCACGGACAAGGTGGCCGCTGCCTGTGGAGAGCGTCATGCCAGTGATCGTTGCGGTCGCGTCGGGACGCCACCAAGGCGCTGCCAGTCCCGCAAGGGCCGGGACGCACATGACACCCTCCGAATCGGCGGCTGCGGTCTTATCGAGGTCACGGGCACTATCAATGAAAGTCAGTTGCTCGAGCCAGCGAACAGCGGACGCGGCCGTGTAGATCTGCCCGTCCAAACAGTAGGAATTCTCCCCGCCGTCTTGCCATGCGATGGATGTCGAAAGTCCCGAACCGGACCGGACCGCGACGGCACCGGTGTTGGCAAGCAGAAATGCGCCAGTCCCGAATGTGCATTTGGCCTCGCCCGCTCGCACGCACCGTTCGGCCACGAGGGCGGCCTGCTGGTCCACGATGAGGCCGCCGACGGGGATCTCGCCGCCTCCGAAGAGCGATGTCGTGCCTGCGATCTCAGTGTTTGAGAGAATCCGCGGAAGCTTTTCGCCCTCTAGGCCGAACAGGGCCAGAAGTTCGGGGTCCCATTCGCCGCTGTCGAGGTCGAGCACCAGCGAACGACTGGCAGTCGATGCGTCCGTGACAAATTCGCCGGTTAGTTGGTGGATGAGCCAACTGTCCGAAGTTGTGACGACGCCTTCGGTGGTGATATTGCGCCGGATCCATGCCTGTTTCGGGGCGGAGAAGTACGGGTCGAGGACAAGGCCCGTCTGCTGGGAGATGCGGTCCCCATACTGGCGGAGCTCGGCGCAGATGCTTTCTGAGCGACGGTCCTGCCACACGATCATCGGCGAGAGCGGCTTGCCGGTTTCCAGGTCCCAGGCGAGCACGGTTTCACCCTGGTTTGCGAGCGTAATCGCATCGATCTGCACCTTGGCTTCGGTAACGGCGTGTCTGCCAGCGATAAGGACTGAGTCGAGAAGCGCCTGCGGGTCCTGTTCAACGCCACCGCCGGGCAGGTACGTAGGGCGGACGGTAACCTCGCCCAGGGCAAGCACGGTGTCGGAGCCGTCGACGACGACGGCCTTCGTGCCGGAGGTGCCCTGGTCGATGGCGAGGACGGTCGTCATCTGCGAGACTGCTTCGCTGTGCGACGGTCCGCAGTTCGACGCCACCACTCGCGCTGCAGTTTCGCTTGTTCGGTGACGTGCGTTGGGGCCCGCTGCTCGGTGGTCTCGATGCCGAGTCCGGGCAGAAGGTCAGCTACGTAGGCGGCGATTCCGAGCGAGGCGGACAATCCGGTCGAACGGATTGCCGCGACGTTGATGAGCTTGTCCGAGGCGCCTGAGACGCCGATGACGTAGTTGGTGTTCCGGCCCGCGGGCCGCAGGCCGGCGTAGACGGCGATCGGGGTCAGGCCCTCGAGAGCTGGGTAGTTGGAAACGGCCTTGTCCAGCACCTCTCTGTGCGCTTCGGGACGGACGGACCAGTCATCCTTGTCGTCGAGGTCGACTGCGGTCGGCCCGGCGACGACATGGCCGTCGAGCGTCGGGAAAACGAGCACACCCTTCGTGCGTTTGGTTGGCACTGGGAGGACTATGTGGTCGAGCGCTTTCCCATCGGGGAGTTCGAAGACGAAGAACTCACCCTTGCGGGGATAGATCTCGAAAGAGTCGTCTCCGAAAAGACGCGCGATGTCGTCGGCGTACAGGCCCGCGGCGTTGATCACGAGCTGAACGGTGACAGCGCCGCCATCCTCGAGACCGAGGACGACCTTACGGCCCATTGTCCGCGCGCCGACGACGCGAGCATTCAGTTCAATGCGCGCTTCGGCAGCGGTGGCGGAGTCGGCGAGAGCGAGGGTGAACGCGACCGGGTCGGTAATGGATTCACCGGGAACGAGCAGTGCCCCATCGGACTCGCGGATCTTGACCTCCACTCCATTCGTTGCGGCGTTCTCCGCGAGTCTTTTGATGATTTCGTGATCCTCAGACCGGTGGGGTACGAGCTCGGCCCCGGTCTCGATCACGGGCACGCCGAGCGCGTCGAGGATGGCCGGGCGGATACCGGCGCTGCGGATGATGAGTTCGGTTTCTAACTGGCCGGGTGTGGAATCGAAACCGGTGTGCAGAACGCCGCTGTTCGTTCCGCTGGCGGAATACGCAAGGTCGGCGTCTGCCTCGAGGAGGACTGTGTCGACTCCGCGGTGTTGCAAGGTATGCGTGAGGGCTGCGCCGACGACGCCGCCGCCGATGACTGCAACCTGCGCGGTGATGGCTCGCGTGGTCATGAGATGCCTTTCGTGGAATTGCGGGTCAGATGTCGGCGGTGGTCACGGAGCCGGTGTCGAAGGCCTTGTCGACGTCGACCATGTCAGGCATGGTCAGACCGTGTCGGCCGCGGGTGACGAGAAGATATGCGAGGTAGACGACTCCGATGGCCACCATGAGGGCCACATACAGCAACGGCTGGAGGAAGGACACATCGCGGAAGATCAGGAGTTCGTAGACCAGCCACATGCCAGCAAACACCAGGATGGGCACTTCCCACCGGCCGAGGCTGAAGCCCTTGCTCGGCGGAAGGTTCTTTCGCTTGACGGCGTACATGAGTACCGTACCCGCGTAGATGATCGCAGGCAGGAGGGTAGCTGCTGAGAAGAGGGAGAAGAGAGCGTCGCTCGTGCTTGAAAAAATCGCGAGGATGAGCTGGCTGATGACGAGTACGAACGCGGTCGCCGCGACGGGCGTACTCCGGGCTCGGCTGACCTTCCGCAGCATCTGCCAGCCGGGGAAGCGCTTGTCGCGGGACATCGCCCAGACGAGGCGGGAGCCACTAAGAGTGATGACGAGTCCACATGAGAAGATCGATACAACCACCAGTACCAGCAGAATTTTACCGATCACCGGGCCGAGGGCGGATGTGATGATGGTGGCGACCGGGGTGCCGGAGTCAACGAGTCCGGGCGTGCTGGATGCCAGCGCCGTCACGGCGATCAGGAAGAGCATGCCCAGGACACCGAGCGAGACCACCGCCTGGATCATCGCTCGCGGGATGACCCTCTCGGGGTTCTTCGTCTCCTCGGCGAGGTTTGCGGCGGACTCGAAACCCACGATGGTGAATGCGCCGAGCAAAAACGCAAGCGGAAACGGTCCAGCGTGGGCAAGGTCGCCGAAGCTCCAGTAACCGGTGGCACTGATCGGCGCGGTTGCGAAAAGGTGCGCGAAGTCGAGGCGGCCAAGGACGGTGCCGACGATGAACAGCAGGACGGTGAGGCCGATCATGCCGATGATCTGGACAGTGACGGCAACCGAGTTTACCCGGTTCGTCAGGGCCGTTGAGATTGCAACGAGCACCGCCTGCAGAAGCATGACGACCGCAGTGATCGCCCAGTTGTTCTGACTCGTACTCGTGTAGCCGAACAACTCCGGGAAGATCGTCGCTGCGATCGTGTAGTCCACCGCGACGACGACGACGACGAGGAAGGCGAAGGACACCCATCCCATCAGCCAGCCGGCGATCGGGTTGGCTATGCGGGATACCCACTGGTACGCGTAACCACTGATCGGCATACGTGCCGCAAGGGCTCCGAAGATCGCCGCGACTGCGAGTTGGCCGACGGTGGCGATTGGCCATGCCCAGATTCCGCGCGGTCCGGAGGTGCTGATCACAGCGCCATAGGTGG
This sequence comes from Agreia sp., assembly GCF_964263775.1. Classification (NCBI taxonomy): domain Bacteria; kingdom Bacillati; phylum Actinomycetota; class Actinomycetes; order Micrococcales; family Microbacteriaceae; genus Agreia; species Agreia sp. The sequence continues at coordinate 5,143 of NZ_CAXVWM010000207.1, forward strand.
TGAAGATTCCAGTTGCGATCGATACGAAGCCGAAGGCGACCGAGAACGAGGCGTACCAGCCCAGATTCCGTTTCATGCCCTCGGAGGTGGCCGACGTAATAACTTGCTTGGGTGGGTTGCTCATCATCCTCGTCCTTCATTGCACGATTTGGTCTATACCAATTGATCCGAGACTACGAGTGCCGGGGTTAGTCTGTCAACTGTGTCTTCCGCAACAGCTCCCGCGCCATCAGCCGCCGTCCCCGCCTACCTGCGGATTGCGGAGCACCTGCGATCACTTATCGGCTCCGGCGAGCTCACCCCCGGCGAGGCACTCTTCCCGGAGCGGGAACTTTCCGTGGCTCACCAAGTGAGCCGAATGACTGCCAGGAAAGCTCTCTCCGTGCTTGAGAGCGAAGGTTTGATCTTCCGTGACGCCACACGTGGCACGTTCGTCGCAAAACCCCGTCTTTCGCTTCGCGTCGGATCCTTCTCGAGAGAAGTTGAGCGTAGCGGCGGTCGCGCTGGAGCGGAAGTCGTGTGGACGCGTGAGCAACCGGCGGGGCGCACTGCCGCCGAGGCCTTCGGGTGCAGCGAGTCTGAGCCGGTGTATGTCATCCAGCGGTTGCGGCGCTGGGATGATGAGCCGGTCACCGTCGAGACGACCTACTACCCGGCTGGGCTACTGCCGGGGTTTCTCGATGGCGAACTTCAGGGCTCGCTCTGGGACCGGCTTGCCGACTACAACATAGTGCTCAGTACGACCACGGCGAGAGTCGAAGTGGTCACGCTCGACGCTGACGTTGGCCCACTCCTGCAGGCTCGACAAGGTGCGCCGGGCCTACACATGACCCGACGGACATTCGACGCCGCCGGCCGCTGCGTCGAGTACGCGCAAGATGTCTACCGCGCGGATCGAGTTGCCTTGACTATTGACCGCCCATTGCAGGATCGCGTCTTCGACGTCTGAAACACCGCGGACGCCCGGTCTGTGCGGTACACCAGTGCGCTCAGACTACGGACGACAGGACGACGACGGATCGTGGTGCTGAGTAGAGGGGCTCGCTCTGCTGGAGGTACCGCTGGTAGAACGGTAGTTGCAGATACTCGCCCACGTACTCCGTGCCACTTCGCCAGCGTTCATACAGAACGAACGTTCCTGGCATATCAGTGACTTCGCCCGCCTCCAAGACCAAGCATCCTGGAAGCTTTCTCGCCTCAGGTAATACCAGCCGGAGTTCTTCTAGATACTTTTCTCGGTCCTTGGGATCTACGGTGAGAGTGTTACTCATCACCAGGACACTGTCGGTGATTTCGGGCATCTGCTCTGCAGCCATCACGGGCCTTTCGCTCGACCAAAACTAAACTGGCACGGATCGTGCCACGAAGCGGGCATGAGAAGGATGGCGCAATTCATTGAACAAGTCCTGACAGACACCGTGTTGGTCTCATGCCAGAAGCGCCATCGGCGGCCATCTCGCTCGCCAATGTGCATTTCTCTCGCCAATGAAACGCGATCGCCAGCACGAGGCCGGCTGGAGCTGCGCCTCTTATTCGGAACAACGGCTCGCTAGTGGATCTCCGAGTTGAACCGGATCAGCGCCGCGCAGCCGGCGAGGTCGTCGACGGTTGCGACGTTTCGCGGCAGGTCGAACGTCGTCACGGTGCCGTTGCCGACCGAGGGGAAGGCTCGGCGGTAGCCATCCAGCTGCAGGCCGAGAATGTGACAGAGCAGTAGCCGCCCCAAGGTCGTATGCGCGACGACGAGTACCGATCCGCCCGACTCGGCCAACTCGATCAACACCTGGCCGGCTCGGTGAACAGCATCCGCTCCGCTCTCGCCGCCAGGCAGCGGATGGGAAGCGGGGGCGGCGACGAAG
>NZ_CAXVWM010000208.1:0-2739 GCF_964263775.1 Agreia sp.
CGGTGAGCAAGAAGATCATGCCACCGTGCGTCTGTACGTCGAAGTGTGGGCGATCGCTGTCGCCGACGAAGACGTCGCGCACGTGGTTCGAGACTTCTACGCGCAGTACGTTTCCCACGTCGTGCGCGCTGTCGCCGGCGCACAACCGCATCTGAACGCGAGCGATCTCGACGCGACGGCGCAGACCATCGTGAGTCTGCTCGAGGGTTCCGCGGTTCTCCGGTCTCGGATCGCCGGTCGCAAGTCGGAAGCTTCGGACCGAATGCTGGTGAAGACCCTGCAGTGCCTTATTCATGGGGCGTGAGCCGTTGTCGTTGTACCCGTGACTCGTAAAGTCGCCTCGACGCGTCTGGACTGCTGCCGACTATTCTCACTGAGGACCCGATTTAGCGGCAGAGTCGACTACTCCGTGCGGCTCGTCGCGGCAGGCTGAATCCAGCTCACCAGCAGGTCCAACGCTTGACGCGAGGATGTCGCCGGCTCGGTCGTGTAGATGAAGAGGGTCTGATCGGGATCCCCGGGCAGTGAGAGCGTCTCGTAATCGACCGACAGGTCACCCACGATGGGATGGTGAAGACGCTTAGTGCCGAACGTGCGCTGGTAGACGCGGTGTTCGGCCCACCATTGGCGAAAGTCGCCGCTCTTCTGCGAGAGCTCTTCGATCAGCTCGACGGTGAGTCGGTCATCCGGATGGCCGGCGGCCGCGAATCGCAAGCTCTCGACGGCCGCCCGGGCCTGCGCATCCCAATCGACGAAGAGCTCGTGCGCTGCGTCATCGAAGAACAACCAGCGGGCGTAGTTGCGGTGCCGTGGTTTCAGGGCGTCGAAGTCTGCGAACAGGGCTCGTGCCAAAGAATTGGACGCCAGGATGTCCATGCGGCGGCCCAGGATCATCGCGGGTTGGCTCTCGAGGGCATCGAGCAGCTGGTGCAGCCCTGGCCGCACGCGCTGCACAGACGGTGCTGTTCGGGATGTGCGCACCGGGCCGGCGCCGATCAGGTTTCCCAGGTGGGCACGCCCGACCGTGTCGAGATCGAGGGCGCGGGCGATGGCATCCAGAACCCCGGGCGACGGGGTGATCTTTCGGCCCTGCTCGAGACGGGTGTAGTAGTCGGTCGACACACCGGCGAGCAGGGCGACCTCTTCGCGGCGAAGGCCGGCGACGCGTCTCACGCGGCCGTCCGTCGGAAGGCCCGCGCGCAGGGGGTCACTCTGGCTGCGGGCTCGCTTGAGAAAATCGGCGAGTTCCCTGTTGATGTCGGCCATGTCTCGAGTGTCGCACTCCCTCGGCGAACCCGCCTGGGTCGCCGAGTCCTAGCCACGCTCGTCCCAGGAGAAGGCGGCCCTGCTATGCGCTCCCATGCAGAGACGAGCTGGCGGAACATCGAAGAGAAGGCACCGCCCGGCGCCATCCACCACTTCTCGACTTCGCATTGGAGCAATCACCATGAGCTTTCCCGAATCCACCGGCACCTGGTTCGTCACCGGAACCTCGCGCGGCCTCGGCCTCGAACTCGTCACGCAGCTGCTCGAACGGGGAGACAACGTCACGGCGACCACCCGCTCGATCGAACGCCTCACCGACGCGCTTGGCGTCACCGACACGACCCGCCTGCTGCCCATCGAGTTGGACCTGACAGACGAGACCGCTGTCGGGGCCGCGGTTCAGGCGACGAAAGACCGTTTCGGCGGCCTCGATGTCGTGGTGAACAACGCCGGCTACGGTTTCCTCGGCGCGGTCGAGGAGATCACCGACGCAGAGGTGCGCCAGATGTTCGACGTGCAGATCTTCGGTGTGTGGAACGTGCTGCGGGCGACCCTGCCCGACTTCCGTGCCGCACGAGCCGGCCACATCATCAACGTGTCCTCGATCCTCGGGCTCACGACGTTTCCGGGGTGGGGCCTGTACTCGGCGGGCAAGTTCGCGCTGGAAGGACTCACCGGTTCGCTCGCACAGGAGATCGCGGAATTCGGCGTGAAGGTGAACCTGGTCGAGCCCGGCTACATGCAGACCGACTTCCTCAAGCCGCAGTCGCTTGGCCTGCCCGGCCGCGCCGCAGACGGCTACACCGCAGTCCGCGACATGACGACCGCGCACCAGGCCATGCCGGGCACTCAGCTCGGCGACCCCGCGAAGGCGGCGGCCGCGATCATCACCGTCGCGGTCGCCGGCGATGCTCCGCTGCATCAGCTGCTCGGCTCGGACTCGCTTTCCATTGCGGAGGGCGCCCTGCAGGCCTTGACGTCTGAGATCGAGCGCGGCCGCGCACTCGCCGTCACGACCGACATCCCGCAGGTTTGAGCTTCAGCGGGTGGCGGCAAGTCGCTGCTGCCACCCGCTCGCAGCAGGACTGCTGGCCAGGGTCTAAATGGATGCCGTGGGCGGGCCGGTCACGATCGTCACGATGGGGGTGCGGATATCCGCCGACGGAGAGTAATCTCGCTCGCATGTGCAGGAACATCCGAGTACTCCACAATTTCGATCCCCCGACCAACGACGACGAGGTGCGCGAGGCCGCGCTGCAGTTCGTCCGCAAAGTCAGCGGCTCCACCCACCCCTCCCGGGCGAACACCGAGGCGTTCGAGCGGGCCATCGATGAGATCGCGGTCGCAACGCGGCGCCTGCTCGACGGCCTGGTGACGAACGCTCCTCCCAAGAGCCGGGAACTCGAGGCGGTCAAGGGCCGCGAGCGGCACGAGAAGCGTATGGAACGAGAAGTGCGCATCCGCACGGCGACC
>NZ_CAXVWM010000209.1:0-38727 GCF_964263775.1 Agreia sp.
AGCCCTTGTTCTTGACCAGGGCGACATTCGCCACCACACCACAGCCGAGCAGCACCAGCAGCGCAGTGCCTACCAGTTCAGAGAGAAAAACAACACCGAGATTGTCCACATCGACCTTCCTTCATGTGACGCCTGTGTCACGTTGTGCAGAAATCCCACATCCGCGGGTGACTACACCATATCCGCACGGATCGGCGGCGCATATGATCTCGCACGCAAATGTCGCGGCTCTTCCATGCACGTCGACCCAACAAGTAGATTTGGCACTGCGAGCTCCGCTCCCGCTCAGCTCCCTGTTCGCAGTGACGCGTCCAGGTCGCACGGCACCATCACATAAGGATTGCCACCCATGAAAAAACTCATCAATGACCCCCGTCGTGTGGTCGAAGAGGCCGTCGCCGGATTCGAGGCCGCGCACGGCGACCTGGTCGTCGTCTCGCACGACCCCATCTACATCGCCCGCAGAGATGCGCCACGACAGGGCAAGGTCGCCCTCGTCAGCGGTGGCGGAAGTGGCCACGAGCCGCTGCACGGCGGTTTCGTCGGCTTCGGAATGCTCGACGCCGCCGTTCCGGGACCGGTGTTCACCTCTCCGACCCCCGACCCGATCGTCGCGGCGACCAAGGCCGTCGACGGGGGAGCCGGTGTGCTGCACATCGTCAAGAACTACACGGGCGACGTGCTCAACTTCGAGACGGCGGCCGACCTCGCCGCCGCCGATGGAATCGAGGTGCAGACGGTGATCGTCGATGATGACGTTGCGGTCAAGGACTCGCTCTACACTGCAGGCCGTCGCGGGGTCGCGGGCACCGTTCTCGTAGAGAAGATCGCGGGCGCGGCCGCTGAGCGAGGCGACGACCTCGCCTCGGTGGCGGCGATCGCGACCCGGGTCAACTCGGTCACGCGGTCGATGGGTGTCGCGTTGACGCCGTGCGTGGTTCCGCACGCGGGGGAGCCGAGCTTCACACTCGCCGACGACGAGATCGAGATCGGAATCGGCATCCACGGGGAGCCCGGCCGTGAGCGGATCAAAATTGAGCCGGCAGACGCGATCGTCGACCGGATCCTCGCGCCCATCGTCGATGATATTCCGTTCGAATCGGGCGACCGGGTTCTGTTGTTCGTCAACGGCCTGGGAGGCACACCGCAGGTGGAGCTCTACATCGTCTTCCGCCGGGCGGCCGAGGCTCTCGCCGAACGCGGCATCACCGTGGGTCGCAGCCTGGTCGGCAGCTTCGTCACGTCGCTCGAGATGCAGGGCGCGAGCATCACCGTGATGAAGCTCGATGACGAACTCGAACACCTGTGGGACGCCCCCGTCGAGACCGCGGCACTGCGGTGGGGCAGGTAGGCGATATGACGTTGGATACCGCGTGGGCCCTTCGGTGGATCCGGGACAGCGCCGCCGTCATCTCCGATCACCGAGTCGAACTGATCACACTCGACCGGGACATCGGCGACGGTGACCATGGTGAGAATCTCGACCGCGGATTCTCTGCGGTTCTGTCGAAGCTCGATGATCTGGCCCCCGACGCGACCCCCGCAGACGTCTTGAAGCTCGTTGCGACCACCCTGATCTCGACGGTCGGGGGAGCGGCGGGCCCCCTGTACGGAACCGCGTACCTGAAGGCGGCCGGGGCGATCGCCGGTCACCCCGAGCTCGACGGCGCGGCCGTCGTCGCGCTGCTGACGGCTGCCCGTGACGGCGTGGTGCTGAGGGGCAAGGCCGCGGTGGGCGACAAGACGATGGTGGATGCGTGGACCCCCGCGGTCGACGCAGCCGCGGACGCGTTGGCACAGGGCCTCGACGAGGCCGCGATCCTCGACGCCGCCGCGACGGCGGCCGAGGCGGGCGCCCGCGCCACGGAGCCGCTCGTCGCGCACAAGGGGCGGGCCAGCTATCTGGGGGAGCGGGCCGTCGGGCACCGCGATCCGGGGGCCCAATCCTCGGCGCTGCTGCTTCGCGTCGCGGCGGACGCGGCGGCGGACGCCTGACATGAAGGGTGTTGCCGGAAAGGTCGGGCTCGTCTTCGTGTCGCACAGCGCCAAGATCGCCGATGGGCTCGTCGAGCTCGCACAGCAGATGGCCCAGAATACGGCGATGCAGGGCGCTGGAGGAACGGACGACGGCGGCATCGGCACGAGTTTCGATCGAGTCGGGGCAGCCATCGATTCGGTCGATTCCGGCGCAGGGGTCGTGGTGCTGTGCGACCTCGGTTCGGCGATCCTGACCGCAGAGACGGCCAAGGATCTTCTCGACGACGAGGTGCGTGACCGCGTCGTCATCGTGGACGCGCCTCTGGTCGAGGGCGCCGTCGCCGCGGCAGTCGAGGCGGAGTCGGGGGCCGATCTCGACTCGGTGGCGTCAGCGGCCCGGTCTGCGATCGGCGCCTTCGCCGGCGATCAGCCGCATCCAGTCGTCGATGACGCCGGCGCGGGCTACACCCGCAGCGTGACCATCGTGAACCCCGATGGATTGCACGCTCGTCCGGCGGCAGAATTCGTGAAGCTCGCCTTGTCGCTGGGCGTTCCCGTCACGGTGAACGGTGCCGATGCGCGCAGCCTGCTGGGCATCATGTCGCTGGGGCTCGTGAAGGGCGGGTCAGTCGAGTTGTCCACTCCGAGCCCCGCTGGCCGGGCCGCGGTGGATTCCCTGGCCGAGCTCGTGGAGTCGGGGTTCGGCGAGGCGTGACGACGACACGGCTGCCCAGTGGCCTGGCGCGGACCGACATCACACTTCGTGGAACGCCGCCGCCTGGGCGCGTTGCGTGCTCATGGCTTGAGCGTTCAGGTGCGCGCACCAGCTCGGGTACACCCGGAACCCGCGTTTGCCCGGCTTCCGTCCCGAGGCGATGCCCAGTTCGGCGAGTTGCGCGCCCGTGAAGCGAAACACGCCACGCCGGCCCTGCTGGGCAACGAAGACAAGCAGGCCCGCGGCGGGATCGTCATCCCTGAATGGTGCCGTCGTCCCGTCGGCCTCGCGCCGCCAGAAGGCGACGAAAGCGCCCGGTTTGGTGGGGGTGTTCCGAGCCGTGCGAATATGCCACGTCTCTTCACCGATCTGGGCGACTCCCGACTCGTAGTCGCTGGTTTGCGCCTCGGGGGTCACTGCGGCGGCCAGTCCCATATCGATCGCATACGCTTCGAACGCTCTGAACTGCCGTGGCTGAAACGCATCTGTTGACATAATGTGCATTATCGGTTATCCGGAGTAGGTTATGAGGAGTGGAGCCGGTTCGAAATCACACGCACCCGCTACGCGCCCACGTACCGAGCGAGATAGTCGCCTGTCAGCGTCGACCGCGACGCGACTATCTCGGCGGGTGTGCCTTCGAAGACCACGTTCCCGCCGTCGTGTCCTGCACCGGGACCGACGTCGATGATCCAATCCGCGTGTGCCATGACGGCCTGGTGATGCTCGATCACGATGACCGATTTTCCTGAGTCGACGAGTCGATCGAGCAGTCCGAGCAGCTGCTCGACATCGGCGAGATGAAGCCCGGTGGTCGGTTCGTCGAGGATGTAGACACCACCCTGCTCCGCCATGTGCATCGCGAGTTTGAGTCGCTGACGCTCTCCTCCTGAGAGCGTGTTCAACGGCTGTCCGAGTCGGATGTAGCCGAGGCCCACGTCTGCCAGCCTGGCCAGAATGGCCTGTGCTGCCGGGGTGCGCGACTCCCCTGCCGAGAAATACTCAAGACTCTCGTCGACGCTCATGCCCAGTACCTCACTGACATCGCGGCCCGCGAGGTGATAGTCGAGCACGGATGCGTCGAAGCGGCGTCCCTCGCACACCTCGCACGTCGTGGTGACCGAGGCCATCATTCCGAGGTCGGTCACGATCACGCCGGATCCGTTGCAGTTGGGACACGCCCCTTCGGAGTTGGCGCTGAACAGGGCGGGCTTGACGCCGTTGGCCTTCGCGAACGCCTTGCGAATGGGATCGAGGAGGCCGGTGTACGTCGCCGGATTGCTGCGACGCGAGCCCCGGATGGCGCCCTGGTCGACCGAGACGACGTTGTCGCGCCCGGCGATCGATCCGTGGATGAGCGAGCTCTTGCCCGACCCCGCCACGCCCGTGATGACCGTGAGGACACCGGTCGGGATGTCGACGTCGACGTCACGGAGGTTGTGCGTGTCGGCCCCACGGATCTCGAGCACGCCGGTACGAGGGCGCACGGCGCTCTTCACCGTGTGCCGGTCGTCAAGGTGATTTCCGGTGAGGGTGTCGCTGGTTCGCAACTCGTCGACGCTGCCCTCGAAGCAGACCCTGCCGCCCGCCGTTCCTGCGCGTGGGCCCAGGTCGACGACGTGGTCGGCGATCGCGATGGTCTCCGGCTTGTGCTCGACCACGAGAACGGTGTTGCCCTTATTGCGCAGCTGGAGGAGGAGACCATTCATGCTCTGGATGTCGTGGGGATGCAATCCGATCGTGGGCTCATCGAAGACGTAGGTGACATCGGTCAACGACGAACCCAGGTGCCGGATCATCTTGGTGCGCTGGGCCTCGCCTCCCGACAGTGTCCCCGCCGGCCTGTCGAGCGACAGGTAGCCCAGCCCGATCTCGACGAAGGAGTCGAGCGAGTGCCGCAGCGCGGTCAAGAGAGGAGCGACCGACGGCTCGTCGATCGTGCGCACCCACTGGGCCAGGTCGCTGATCTGCATGGAACAGGCATCCGCGATGCTCACCGACCCGATACGCGAGGAACGCGCGCCCTCGTTCAGCCGCGTGCCCGAGCATTCGGGGCAGGTCGTGAATGTGACTGCCCGGTCGACGAAAGCGCGGATGTGAGGCTGCATCGCCTCTCGGTCCTTCGACAGGAAGGCCTTCTGCACCTTGGGTACGAGCCCCTCATACGTCATGGTGATCTCGCCCACCTTCACTTTCGTGGGCTCGTGATACAGAAAGTCGCCGAGCTCTTTCTTCGAGTAGTCGCGGATCGGCTTGTCGGCATCGAGAAATCCCGATGCCGTGAAGATGCGCACGCCCCACCCGTCTGCGGTGTATCCCGGGATGGTGAGCGCACCTTCGTTAAGAGATTTCGTCGCATCGTAGAGCTGGGTGAGGTCGATGTCGTTGACGCGGCCCATGCCCTCGCAGCGTGGACACATGCCGCCTGTGACGCTGAAGCTGCGACGCTCCTTGATCTCCCGCCCGCCCTTTTCCATCGTGACAGCCCCGGCGCCGCTGATCGATGGAACGTTGAACGCGAAGGCCTGGGGCGAGCCCAGATGCGGCTGCCCGAGCCGACTGAAGACGATCCGCAGCATCGCGTTCGCGTCGGTCGCCGTTCCAACGGTCGACCGGGAGTTCGCGCCCATGCGTTCCTGGTCGACGATGATCGCCGTGGTCACTCCCTCGAGCAGGTCGACGTCGGGCCGGGCGAGTGCGGGCATCAGGCCCTGCAGAAAAGCGCTGTAGGTCTCGTTGATCATGCGCTGCGACTCGGCCGCTATGGTGGCGAAGACGAGCGAACTCTTGCCTGATCCGGAGACGCCGGTGAATACGGTCAGCCGTCGCTTCGGGATGTCGACGCTGATGTTCTTCAGGTTGTTCTCGCGGGCGCCCTGAACGCGGATGCGGTCATGGTTGTCGGCGGCTGCGCTCATCGATTCGGCCTCTCGTCGTGGCGGGGTCAGCAGGTGGCGATTTGGCGCCGAACAAGGCGCGCGAGGTGGACGGGCTCGACGGGCTCGATTGTCGCGTCGAGCTCGTTCACGCTCCACCAGCGCTGATCGACGATGTCGACCAGTTCCTCGGGCGTCCAATTGCTCGTGTCGAGCTCGAACCTCTGCGTGCGCACGGCATACCAGACCTCGTGATGAGACGCCCAGACGCCGGGAGCCCGCTCGGCGACGAAATCATGCGTCCAGAACGGCATGCCGGGGTCGCCGATCACGAGCCCGGTCTCCTCGAACAGTTCCCGGATGGCCGCCGTCGGGTGGTCTTCGCCCACCTCGAGGTGGCCACCGGTCGTCAGCCAGCGCGCGGGATATCCGTCGACATCGTGTCGTGTCAATAGCAGAAGCACCGCGTCGTACTGATCGACCAGGAGAACCCGGGACTTCGCGTACACGACATCGGTCGTGGTGGCGTGCTCGCTCATTCGGACCGCTCGTGGTCTCAGTCGGCGGGCGCGAAGTCGCTGATGTCGCCGACGAAGCGGGTGTGGTTTGCCGGGATCGGCTCGACCGCGGCGAGGGCGACCTCGGCGGCGAACTCGCCGACGTTGTACAGGCGGCCGGCCGACTCCTTGCGGGAGCTGATCGCCCCGGGATTGGCCCGCTCGAGAAGGGTCGCGGTGATCGTGCCCTCGATCATGTCGCCGGAGACGACCACGAAGTCGATTCCCTTATCGGCGAGTTCGGGGATGAGTGCGCGCAGGGCGTCCTCGCCGGCTCGCTTCGACAGGGCCACGGGAACGTATTCCGGCATCGTCTCGGTCGTGTGGATGAAATGCGCCTGGTGGCTGGTGACGAACACCACCCTCGATCCGGGAGCAAGAAGAGGCAGGGCGCTTGTCAGAACGTTCAGCTGCGCGTCGCGGTTGAGGGCCATGGCGTAGTCGGCGGCCATGCCGCCCTCCATGCCACCAGATGCGTTCAGCACCAGCACGTCGAGGCCTCCGAATTGCGACTGGATGCGCTCGAACAGCGCGGCGACCGAGGCCGGGTCGGTCAGATCGGCCCCCACCGTGATCGCCTCTCCCCCGTCTTCAGCGATCTTCGCGGCCAGCTTCAGCGCCCGAGCCTCTTTATTGCGAAAGTTGATGGCGACCCGGGCACCGGCGCCGGCGAAATACGACACGGTGTCGGCTCCGATTCCACGCGATGAACCGGTGACGAGCACGCGCTTCGCGGCCATGGATTCGGGTTGCAGGGGGTTTGTTGACACGCTCGGTGCTCCTTTTGACATTGGTTCCCGAGACTACCAACTCACAGTCAGTCACCCTGTCGTTGCTGGTAGTTTTGAGGAATACAGCGACGAGAGGAGTCGTGTACCGATGACTGAGTTCCTGGCGTCTTACGCATGGACCATCTGGCTGGCTCTGGTGCTGGTCTTTCTCATCGTCGAGATGTTCAGTCTCGAGTTCACCTTCCTCATGATCGCCCTGGGCAGCGTCGGCGGCCTCGTCTCGAGCCTCGTCGGTGTTCCCTGGTTCCTGCAGATCGTGATCGCCGGTGTGCTCTCGCTCCTGCTCATCTTCACGATCCGTCCGCCCCTGTTGCGGGCCCTTCGTCGCGGTGGCGATCCCACCAGGAGCAATGTGGATGCGCTCATCGGCCTCGAGGGCGTCGTCACGACGCGGCTCACGGGCGCGGGTGGCCACGTGAAGCTCTCCAACGGAGACGTCTGGACGGCACGGGTTTCGCCGATCACAGACTCCGCCGATGTCGACCTCGGCCAGCGGGTGCTCGTCACCGCCATCGATGGGGCCACGGCGTTCGTGGTCCCCACAGAAAGGACAGCCCTGTGACCACCTCCGATTCCGCACTGGTCGGACAGATCGTGGTGATTGCGATCGTCGTCGTCGTCGTCATCTTCGTGCTGGTGATCCTCGCCCGATCCATTCGCATCATTCCGCAGGCGACAGCCGGCGTAGTCGAAAGGCTGGGCGCGTATCACAAGACGCTCGAGCCGGGTCTGCGTGTCCTCATTCCGTTCATCGACCGCCTCCGCCCGCTCATCGACCTGCGCGAGCAAGTCGTCTCGTTCCCGCCGCAACCGGTGATCACCGAAGACAACCTCGTGGTGTCGATCGACACCGTGGTCTTCTTTCAGGTCACAGACGCTCGCGCCGCGACCTATGAGATCGCCAACTACCTCGGAGCCGTTGAACAACTTGCAACGACCACATTGCGCAACGTGGTCGGCGGGCTCAACCTCGAGCAGGCACTCACCAGCCGTGACGAGATCAACGGCCAACTCCGCATCGTGCTCGACGAAGCAACAGGCAAGTGGGGCATCCGCGTCGGCCGGGTCGAGCTCAAGGCCATCGACCCTCCCCTGTCCATCCAAGATTCGATGGAGAAGCAGATGCGCGCCGAGCGAGAACGGCGAGCGGTGATTCTGACCGCCGAGGGAACGAAGCAGTCGGCCATCCTGGAGGCCGAAGGGCACAGGCAGGGTGAGATCCTCAGGGCAGAAGGAGATGCCCAGGCCGCCGTGCTTCGCGCCAAGGGAGAGGCCGAGGCCATCACCACGGTCTTCGGGGCGATCCACCAGGGCGAGCCGGATCAGCTACTGCTCGCGTACCAGTACCTGCAGACTCTCCCCAAGCTCGCGGAGGGCTCCGCAAACAAGCTCTGGATCATCCCGAGCGAACTCACCGAGGCCCTCAAGGGCATCGGGCAGGCATTCGGCGACCGTGGTCCGACGACGCCGTCGGCGTGACGGCGGCTCCGACTGGTTTGCGGTCGAAGCGCCCCGCATCCTGGCGCACCGGGGCCTCGCTCTCGATGTGCCCGAGAACACCCTGGCGTCGTTTCGCGCGGCCGTGACGCTCGGCGCACGGTATGTAGAGACAGACGTTCACGCATCTCAAGACGGTGTCGCGATGATCGCGCACGATCCGAGTCTGGCCCGGGTCGCGGGCATCGACGCGGAGATGTCCGACCTGACAACCGCGGAGTTGCAGAAGGTGGATCTCGGCGACGGGCATCGTATGCCGACCCTGCTCGAAGCCCTGCTCGCGTTTCCTGACACCCGCTTCAACATCGACGTGAAGTCGCAGGGTGCCGGCGCCGCGGTTGCGAGTGCTGTGCTCGCTGCGGGGGCGACGCATCGCGTACTCGTGACGTCGTTCTCGTCTCGCAGGCGCGCGTCGGTGGTACGCCTCGTTCCTGGCGTGGCCAGCTCGGCCAGCGCTTCGCGCGTCGCTCTCATTCTCGCCCTGGCAAAATTCGGGGTTCTGGATGCTGCTCCCTGGGCCGTTGCTGGCATCGACGCGGTGCAGGTCCCCCCGAAGCGCGGGTGCCTCACGATCGCGACGCCGCGAGTGATCCGGGCACTCCATCTCCGCGGCATCGAGGTGCACATCTGGACCATCAATGACCCCGGTGAGATGCGGCGTCTTCTCGAACTCGGCGTCGACGGAATCGTGACCGACCGGGCCGACCTTGCTCTCGATCTCGTTCGCGGCATCGCTTCACTCGGACCGGCGCAGCCGCGAGCGTGACCCTGCAGAATCTCTGGGAGAGTTCTGGTAAAGCTCCGGCCGGGAAGAATTACCCCCGTTTCGGGGTTTATAACGGTGTAAGCAACGCGAGAAAGGACCACACAATGGCAGATCGCAGCTTGCGCGGAATGAGACTCGGAGGCCAAAGCCTCCAGACAGAAGAAGGCGTCGTCTTCTCCCCGCGCTTGACCCACACGTATCACTGTTCCTCCTGCGGCAAAGACACCGACATGGTGTTCTCCGCAGAGGCCGAGGCTCCCGACACCTGGGAGTGCAAGTACTGCAGCATGGAGGCCACCCGCATGGTCGGGTCCGAGCCTGTGGTCGTCGAGCACGCGGAGTCCAAGACTCCACGAAGCCACTGGGACATGCTGCTCGAACGGCGCACCCGCGCCGAGCTCGAAGAACTCCTCGAGGAACGACTCAGCTATCTCCGTGCCCGTCGCGGCCAGAAGGTCAACGCGTAATTCGTTCACCCGCACGATTCGGCGCCCCGACCAGCATCAGCTGGTACGGGGCGCCTGTCGTTGTGCCCGTCGACGACTCGGGTGTGCCGCCCAGGTGAGCGCCAGGCCGGCAAGTCCGAGGCCAGACGCCACGAGTTCTATGCCGCCGCCCAGGCGTGTTGCCGGGCTGTCCTGGCTCGCGAGCGGTACGTCGGCGATCATCGAACCCGCCTCGTAGGGCCGGATGGCTGCGATGCTCGCGCCGTCGGGAGCGATGATCGCGCTCGTGCCCACGGTCGAGATGTTCACGACACTGCGGCCCGTCTCGATGGCACGAAGTCGCGCGATGGCCAACTGTTGCAGGTTCTCGTCGGTCTTGCCGAAGTCGGCGTTGTTGGTCTGGGCCAGGATGACCTCGGCGCCGTCGCCGACCATGGCACGGGCGACGGCATCGTCGGTGATGTCGAAGCAAATCGAGATGCCCGCGACCACCCCGTCGATGTCGAAGACGGTGTCGGTCGTTCCCTTGGCGTAGTCACGGGTCACGAGATCGACGAGATCGGGAACGATGGCACGGAAGACGGCGCGGGCGGGCATGTACTCGGCGAACGGCACGGGATGCCGCTTGTCGTAATAGTCGACTGCGCCACTGCCGGCCTTCCAGAGCAGAGACGTATTGAAGTAGGTGTTCGTCGACGGATTGGTGATCGTGCCCACCACGAAGGGAGCGTTCATCGTCTCGCTCAGGTAGTCGAGCTGGTTCGCGGCGAGGGTCGACCGCGCCGGGTCGAGGTCTGAACCGTTCTCGGGCCAGACGACCATGTCGACCTTCTGATCGAGGATTTTCAGGGTCTCGGCCGTCTGGTCGCTCAACACATCCCCGGCCGCGCGCTCCGAGAACAGCGACGCGTCGGTGTTGCCTTGCACTGCTGCGATCCGCGAGGATCCCTCTGTCGGTGCATACCAGGCGGGAACCGCGAGGGTGGCGACGATGGCGGTGGCGGCCCAGAGCGCGCGGGTCTTCGCCAGCACGGCGGGGGTGCGAGCGAGTTCGATGAGGAATGCAACGAGCCACACCATCACGAACGAGAGTCCCGAGAACCCGATCCACGCCACGAGTGATGCGTACGGGCTCTCGGATTGAGAGAACACGACGCGGCCCCACGAGAAACCGCCCTCTGGCCAGACAGCCGTGATGGCCTCGCGGGCCGTCCACAGGCCGGCGATGACAACGGGCAGCATCACAAGCCGGATGCGTGTTCGAGGCCACGTGCCGGGCGCACGACCGTAGACCACGGCGATCAGAACGGCGCCCAGCGCGAAGAACAGCGACTGCAGAATTGCCAGCGCGAGCCAAGGAATGGGCCCCAGGTACAGCGTCAGCCAGAAGATATGCACGCCCCAGAACGAGAATCCGCCGACCAGACCGACAAGAAAGGCGCCAGACGCCCGTCGGCCGATCAACGAGACGAGGACGAGCCCGATGCCCACGAAGGTGACCGGCCAGATGTTCTTGTCGGGGAAGCCGGTGTCGAGGGCCACTCCCCCGGCCGCAGCGGTCAACAGGGCGAGCCAGAACGGCATGACCGGACGCACGCGGGCGCCAATCGAGGGCACAACGTGCATTCTCAGGCCACCGAGGAGTAGGCCACGATGCCGCGACGGATGAGGTCGAGAGCGTCTCGCGCGGTGCGAGCCAGTCGCGCGTCGGGTTGGCCCTGCAACTGGTCGAGCAGGTCGATCGTCTGTTTGGTCCACCGCACGAAGTCGCCCGCCTGCATGTCGGCGTCGACCAGTACATCGTCGAGCCGCGCGCCCCGTGCCCACTGGTGCATCGCCAGGCTGAGACCGGTCGAGATGGGTGAGCCCTCCGGCAAGCGGTGTCGCGCCTCGAGCTGCTGGATCGAATCCAGGATGTGCCGGGTCGCCTCGAGCGCTGCGCGGAAGGTGCCGCGTGGCAGGAAGCGGTCTGCTCCCTCGCTCTCTTCTCGGCGGGGCTCGTAGACGAGCGAGCACGCCATGGCGGCGAGGCCGGCCGGGTCGAGGTTTTCCCAGGCCTGGCGGCGCAGGCATTCGGCGACCAGCAGGTCTCGTTCGCCGTAGATGCGCTTGAGGGTGCGCCCGGTCGGAGTCAAGGTCATCTCGCCGTCGGCCTGTGCAGAGAGGTAGCCGAGTTCGACGAGCACGTCGGTGACGCGATCGAAGACCTTGGAGATCGCCCCCGTTCGCGTGTTGATCTGCTGGGCGAGACGGTCGGTCTCTTTCTTGAGCCGCCACCACCGTTCTGCCCAGCGCGCATGCTGTTCGCGGTCGGGGCACGAGTGCACGGGATGCACCTTGAGCCGGCGACGGAGGTCGTTGATCTTCTTCGCCCGTGAATCGCGGTCGGCCCGGGACTGGCTGTCGGCTCGACCTGCGCCGGAGCGCTCGAGGTCGGTGATCTCGCGCCGCAGGGCCGCGTATTCTGCAAAGTCGCCCCGCTCGCAGGTCATCGATCGGGCGTACGCCGCGAGCGACTCCTCTTGGGAGCGGAGCTTCTGCGCAAGATCGACGACCGCCCTGTCTGCCTGGAACTGTGCGAACGACGACTCGAGGCTGTCGCGGGTGCGTGCGCGGCCGAACTGCTCGATCAGGTTGACCGCCATGTTGTAGGTGGGTCTGAAACTCGAGTTGAGCGGATAGCTACGCCGCGAGGCGAGGGATGCCATTGCCTGGGGATCGAGTCCTTCTCGCCATTGGATGACGGAATGACCTTCGATGTCGATCCCTCGTCGACCGGCACGTCCGGTCAGCTGGGTGTACTCCCCCGGTGTGATGGGAACACGAGCCTCGCCGTTGAACTTCTCGAGCTTCTCGAGAACCACAGTGCGTGCGGGCATGTTGATGCCGAGCGCCAACGTCTCGGTGGCGAAGACGACCTTGGCGAGCTTCTTCTGGAAGAGTTCCTCGACGACCTCTTTGAAGGCGGGCAACAGGCCGGCGTGATGCGCGGCGACTCCGCGCTGCAGTCCCTCGAGCCACTCCCAGTAGCCGAGCACGGCCAGATCTTCGTCGAGAATTGTTCGGCACCGCTCTTCGACGATGTCGCGGATCTCGTCGCGCTCGTCTGCGGTGGTGAGCCGGATGCCGGCCCGCAGAACCTGCTTCACGGCCTGGTCGCATCCGACCCTGCTGAACACGAAGAAGATCGCCGGCAGAAGATTCTGCCGGTCGAGCATGTCGATGACCTCGGGACGGTCGGCACGTTCCTGCGCCGCGCCCCCGCGATGGTAGGAGCCCCCGCCGCGCCGGTCTCGCGAGCCACGTCGGGACGGGTTGTGCGGTATCGAATTGCGGGCGATTCGCAGAAGCTCGGGATTCACCCGGTTCGTCGCGGCCTTGCCCG
This sequence comes from Agreia sp., assembly GCF_964263775.1. Taxonomy (NCBI): domain Bacteria; kingdom Bacillati; phylum Actinomycetota; class Actinomycetes; order Micrococcales; family Microbacteriaceae; genus Agreia; species Agreia sp. Next base: position 13,011 of record NZ_CAXVWM010000209.1, read on the forward strand.
TTGCGTCGAAGAGGTCGATCAGCTTGCTGCGAACCAGGACGTGCTGATCGAGGGGCACCGGTCGTTCTTCTGACACGATCACGCTCGTCTCACCCCGAACCGCCTGCAGCCAGTCGCCGAACTCCTCAGCGTTCGAGACCGTCGCGCTCAGTGAGACGAGTCGCACCTCCGAGGAGAGATGGATGATCACTTCTTCCCACACGGCGCCGCGGAACCTGTCGGCGAGGTAGTGCACCTCGTCCATGACGACGTAGGCCAGGTCGGTGAGAAGGTCGGAATCGGCGTAGATCATATTGCGGAGCACTTCGGTGGTCATCACCACGATGCGGGCCGACGCGTTGATGTTCGTGTCGCCGGTGAGCAGACCCACGTTGTCAGCGCCGTACTCCGCCGTGAACTCCTGGAACTTCTGGTTGCTGAGCGCCTTGATCGGAGCCGTGTAGAAAACCTTCGCCCTCGTCTGCTGCATCGCCAGAAAGAGGGCGAACTCGGCGACGACGGTCTTGCCGGCGCCCGTGGGGGCCGCGACGAGCACGCTGTCGCCGCCTTCGAGGGCACCGCATGCCTCGATTTGAAACGCGTCGAGGCCGAAATCGATCCGAGCGGCGAACGCGTCGAGCAACGGTTTGCCCCCGCGGGCTCGGCTGCGTGCATAGCGTTCGGCCGGCGAGAGTGTGCCGGGATCGGATGCGGGCATCAGGCGGCCAATTCGGTGTCGAGACGAGCTGACGCCCGGGAGACGCGCCAGTCGTGGATCCAGGCGACTCCGTAGGCCGCGAAATACAGGATGACCATGGGAATCGCGAGGAGGATCATGGCGGTGGGATCAGCGGCCGGGGTGGCGACAGCGGTGAACAGCACGATGGCCAGGATCGCGATGCGCCATGACTTGATGATCGACGACGCGCTGAGAACACCCACGAAGTTGAGCAGCACGAGGAATACCGGAAGGACGAAGGCGATTCCGACAGCGAGCACGAGCTTGAGTACGAAGTCGTAGTAACCGCGCGCCGTGATCAGGTTGGTGTCTTCGGATGGCGCGAAACCTGCCAGCAGCACGACGATGTGAGGCAGCACGTACCAGCCGGCGACGCAGCCGGCGAGAAAGAGGGGAATGGATGCGCCGAGGAATCCCACGCTGTAGATCTTCTCTCGGCGAGTGAGGCCGGGCACGAGGAAGGCCCAGATCTGGTAGAGCCAGACCGGCGACGACACCACGAAACCGATCGTCAGCGCGATCTGCACCTTGAGATCGAAGGCTCCGCCGATGTTGTCCCAGTTGATGCTGGCGACGCGCCCCTGCTGCTCGCCGATCTCGGTGATGGGGCCGCGGATCGCATCCAGCACGAAATCTGAGAGGAACCATCCTGCGACGGCCCCGATCACGATGCCGATGGACGCGACGAAGAGACGCTTTCGTAACTCGAGGAGATGCGCGCCGAGCGACATGCGTCCCTCGCGGTTGGCACGCCGCTGTGTTCGGGCGGCCACCGTGCCTAGGGCTTTGGCTTGGACTCAGGCGAGACGACGCTCGGCGCCTGGTCTGTGACCGGCGCGACGTGGGCAGACGCGGCCTGCGCCGACGTGGTCGAATCAGTGGGAGACGAGTTCTCGTCTTTCATCGTCTTGACCTCGCTGCGGAAGATGCGCATCGACTGGCCGACGCTGCGCGCGAGCCCGGGAAGCTTGGGTGCCCCGAAAAGAAGTACGACGACGACGAGGATGATGAGTAGATGAGGCCACCCAAATGCATTACCGAGCATCGGTCCGTCCTTCCCAGGCGTGTGCTGCGGTGATCAGTCTACCCCGCTGCATTCGGGCGTCCCTGCGAAGCTGCCGCATGCTGGCACGACGAGCCTTGTCTCGGTCGCGCCGGTTCGCGACGGCCGAGTAGCCCTCGAGGATGGCGTTCGGTGGTGCCTCGGAGGTGAGCTCATCGACGTTGCGCTGCAGCAGCTCGATCTTCTCGGTCAGCGTCGAGAGCTCGTCGACGACCGCAACGCCCTTGCGAAAGAGCCGCCACCCGAAGAAGGCGAGCGTGCCGACCAGCAGGATCGCGAGTCCGAGCCAAATCAGGATCCAGGACCACCAGTGCATCGTGTCAGCCTACGCGTTCGTGTCCGTGGGTTCAGCAGGCTCGGGATAGGACTCGAGCGCGTCGAGGGCCCATCGGCGTACCGCCAGCCGCGCCTCAGGAGGATCCACGACACGGGCCACGCCGGCGAGCCCGGAAACGAGCCGGGTGAGTCCGTGAAAATGCGCGACACGAACGGATGCCCGGCTCAGCGCGCCGGATCGAGTCACCCTCGTGCCCTCGGGAACGAACTCCCCGAGCAGCCCGAGCGCCTCGGGTCGGAACTCGAGGACCACCATCGTGTGCTCGCCCGAGGTGTCGAAGAGGGAGTCGGACAGGGGCACGTCGGCCGGCCGATGTTCGATGGCGAGTTCGGTGACTTGCAAGGAGTCGATGCGATCGAGCCGGAATGTGCGAACGGATCTGCGGGAGTGGCACCAGGCGCGCAGGTACCAGTCGTCGTTCTCCGAATCGAGGCGGAGCGGATCGACTCGTCGGTGCTCCGATTGCCCCCGAGAGTCCCTGTAGTCGAACTCGAGTTGCACTGCGCGCGCCAGTGCGTCGCCGACGCGCGCGAAGGAGTCGTTCATTGCCGCCGGCGAGACGATCACCTGGCTGGGTGCATCCGATGCGCCCCTCGCCAGCTTGGCGGACAGGCTCGAGTAGGCGGCCGAATCGACGTTCTCGGGCAAGGACTGCAGATACTGCAGCCCGGCGATGAGCGCGGATGCTTCGCGAGCCGAGAAGCGCGGCGAATCGTCGATGGCGACGAGTTGCGTGATGATGATCTGGTTCTCATCGAACGCGTCCCAATCGATGTCGAAGAGATCGCCGTGCTGGTAGTTGCTGTCGGTTCCCGGAACACCGGAGACCGCGATCAGTAGGACTGCCTCTCGGATTGCCTGCTCCGAGACTCCGAAGTGCCGGGCCGCCGTGTGGACGCTGACCTGATTCTGCTGAATCAGGTACGGAACGAGCGACAGAAGGAAAGTGAGCTTGTCTTGCGCGTGATGAAACCCGCCGGATGTGCCCTCGATGGCGCTCATGCGGCATCCGGTTCGTCTGGGTGGCTGGCGACGATATTCGAGAGCCGGTCACGGACTGCGCTCATCAACACCGGCGGCGACATCACTACCACCTCGGGTCCGAAGGCGGAGAGTTCGTCGGCCATGAGGGCCAGGTCGGTGTAGTGCAGAGCGATGCTGCCATCGGCATGACGGATGCTGCCGCGTCGCTGTGTAAGGCGCGAGTCGGCATCGGTGCCGGGACGCACGGAGACCTGAGCGACCTGCGCCCGCCAGATCTCGTCGAGTTCGGCCAGCGCGTCGTCGCCGACCGTGGCGGATGCCGCCCGGGGCGACGACGTGCGCGTCACGACCACGGGACCGACGATGCGCGACAGGAGGAAGGTGCGAGAAGCATCCGCATGCTGGTCGAACGCCTGCAGGTACCACCGGCCCTGGTGCTGCACGACGGCCGTCGGGGCGACGGTCCTCTCTCTCGCGTTCTGCTCGCCCGGCTTCAGGTAGCTGAAGCGCACCAGAACGGCCCTGTCGAGGGCATCGGTGAGTGGACCGAAGGCGGCGTCCCTTGTTCGGATACGCGGCGCATAGCCGATGAGTCGAGTGCTGCTCTCTGTTCCGAGCGACCGCAGTTTGAGAAGAGCCCGACGGGATTCGCCGGAGAGTGAACCCTCGCGCCAGACCATGGCCGCGAGATTCAGCAGCGTGGTCTCGTCTGGGGTGAACGCGATGTCGGCCGGTAGGTCGTAGTCGCCTTTGGAGATGCGATAGCGCAGTGCCTGGTTGTTGCCGGGTTCCGTCGGAGACTCGATCGTCTCGAGCGGCACACCCAACTCGCGGATGTCGTCCTTGTCCCGCTCGAACTGCCGCTCCAGGCTCGAGTTGTCTCCCCCGGGCACGAACTTCTGTCGGTACCCCTGAACAGCGCCCAGAATCTCTGATTTGGTGAGGCCGATCTCGGTGGACACCAAGGCCAGGACAAGGCTGAAGAGTCGCTCTTCGACGGCGACCGTAGAAACCGGGGCGTCGTTCGGCGAGGTGGATCGGGGGTGGTCTGGCACGGTCACTATTTTAGTGCGCCGTGGGCGACCGCCGGCCCCCGCTGCCTGCTCAGGCGGCCGGGTTGGCCCCGAGGATGTCGACCACGTAGACGAGCGTCGACCCGGCGGGCACTCCGGTCGTTCCCGAGTCGCCGAAACCGTCGGACGGAGGAACGACCACGAGCACCTGCGAACCGACGGTCTGGCCGACGAGCGCCTTCACGAGACCGGGCACCACGCCGTTCTCGTCTGCGGTTATGTCTGTCGCGAGGATCTGCTTCGCCATGCCGTCGTCCCAGGTCGACGCGAAGACCGACTTGTCTGCCCAGACGATGCCGAGCGACTGAACCACGAGCACGTCGCCCTCGATGACCTTCGCCCCCGAACCTTTCTTCAGGGTCGTGTAGCGCAGATCGGTGGGGACGGTGCCCGAGGGGATGGTGACCCCGGGCCGGCCGTCGGGTGCCGTGACGACACTGGGAAATCCTGCCTTGGCCGGCTCTGCCGCGCCGGTCGCCGCTCCCGGGTAGACCGAGGTGATGTCGAAGACGTATGCGTCGGCCGAGTTGCCTGCGGGAGCCTGGGCCGCGTCGGCGGTCGCCTCCGCCCCAGGAATGACGGCGGCGATACGGTCGCCGGCCCGGGCGCAGGCCAACGCGTCGGTGAACCCGGGAGGAGTGACCGTTTTGTCGAGCGTGATCATGAACGGCGTCTGCTGCGCGGTCGCGGTATCGGTGCCCGAGGCCAGGACGGCCTTTCCCCAGATCACGTCGCCGACCTCGGCCGCCGGGCCGGTGCCGGCAGTGAGCACGGTGCGCTCGGTCCTCTTGGCTATCAGCGGGGTGGCGAAATCGAGCGTCGCCGCACCCGGGTCGCCCGTGGCCGTGATGGTCTCGGACGCCGAACCGGGCTGCGCGAGGGGCGTGCAGTCGCCGTCGACGAGGCCCGATGAGGTCGACGCGCAGGCCGACAGTGTGGCGAGAAGACCCGCAGACAGAATGAGCGCGATCGAGGTGCGCACGGATCCCCTTTTCACTGGTTGTTGAGCGGACAACAGCTTAGTTTATTCCGGGTCGGGCTCATCGCCGGGCGCTGGGCGCCCGGCTTCGCCATCGGTCCTGGCGGTCGCCGTCGCCGTCGCCATTCGAACCCTCTTGCGCAGGCTCTTGGGGCTGATTCCTCGTTCGCCCAAGGCGCCGGGGGTCCACGCTTCGACGTCGTCGTCCGAGTACTCCGATTTGGATGCGCGACGCTTCAGTTCGGGGAGTTCGGCTCCGGGTGCGAGCCTGCGGGCCGTGACCAGGAATCCTGTGTGGCCGATCATGCGATGGTCGGGTCGAACCGCGAGGCCCTCGACATGCCACGACCGGATCATCGTCTCGGACGGCTGAGGATCGGTGAACGACCGCGTGCCGCGGATCGTCTCGACGACCCGGGACAGCTGAGTGACGGTTGCGACGTAGCAGAGAACCACCCCGCCGGGCTTGAGCGCGTCTGTGACGGCGGGGATGCACTCCCACGGCGCAAGCATGTCGAGGACGACGCGGTCGACCGAGTGCTTCTCGTGCTTCTCGGGCAGCGCCTCACTGAGGTCGCCGAGTGTGATACTCCAGTTGTCGGGTGTCGAGCCCGAGAACGCGGTCACGTTGGCCAGCGCGACATCGGCGAACTCCTCGCGTCGCTCGAAGGAGGAGAGGACGCCCTCCGGTCCGACGGCCCGCAGGAGCCACAGCGAGAGGGCGCCGCTTCCGACGCCGGCCTCGACGACGGTGGCGCCCGGGAAGATGTCGGCCTGGCCGAGGATCTGCGCCGCATCCTTCGGGTAGATGATGGCGGCGCCGCGCGGCATCGACATCACGAAATCGGTCAGCAGCGGCCGAAGCACGAGGTATTCGACGCCGACGGTATTCGTGACGACGGAGCCGTCGGGCTGGCCGATGATCTTATCGTGGTCGATCGCACCCCGGTGGGTGTGGAACTCCGCACCCGTCGCCAGGGTGATGGAGTTGAGCTTGCCCTTGGGACCGGTGAGCTGCACGCGCTCGCCGACCCGGAACGGTCCGGAGAATGAATTCACGGTTGCAGGGTTCGACTTCCGATAGAGGTGTGGATGGCGGACGGCCGCCGGTATGCCGCAAAAGCCGCGGCGACGTCATCGACGGTGCGTCCGTCGAGCGTCGGCCACAGTACACTTGCCGGGCTGTCGTCGAGGGACAGGATGTGGGGAACGCCGATCGTGACAGCGCCGGAGGCAAATGCACTCGTGACGCCGGGGCCCGAGTCCTCGATCGCCACGCACTCCTCGATCGGAACCCCGAGCAGGCGCGCAGCCTCGAGGTAGGCCTCGGGGTGCGGCTTGCTGTTCTCGACGCTGTCGCCCGACACGACGACGTCGAACGCGTCGAACGGGATGAACGACCGAACGTGCTCGGCCATGACACCGATCGACATGGTCACGAGGGCGCACGCAACGCCGGACTCCCGCAGGGCGGCGAGCAGTTCACGGGCACCTGGCCGCCAAGGCACACTGATGCTGATGCGCGTCATCACCTCGGCCGTGAGGTGGTCGATGATGGCATGCGAGGTCATGTCCACCCCGTGCTCTTGAAGCAGGCGCGCGGTGCGGTCGAGGCCCGAGCCCACCAGGGTCATGGCGTCGTCATGGGTCCAGACGCCGCCGAAACGCGCCACGAGTTCCTCCTGGGAGGCCATCCAGTAGGGCTCTGTATCGACGATCGTTCCGTCGAGGTCCCAGAGAACGGCGGCGGGGAGGCTTGTCTTCACGTCGAAGGAGTCTACGGGGCGGGGAGCGGCGGAAGATCGACGGCCTATCCTTGACTGACGATCAAGCAGACGACGAAAAGGGTTCTCGACACGGTGACACAGGGCAACGAATTCCTCCGGGGGCGACTTCTGGTCGTCGCGTTCGAGGGCTGGAACGACGCCGGCGAGGCCGCAACGGGCGCGGTTCAGCTGCTGCGCGAGCAGCTCGACGTCGTCACCATCGCGGCCGTCGACGCCGAGGAGTATTTCGACTTTCAGTTCAACAGGCCGGTCGTGTCGCAAGACGACGAGGGCAATCGCGCATTGATCTGGCCCAGCGCCACGATCTACGGGCCGGCGAGCACCGAGGTCGACAACATTCCGCTCGCGGCCGATGCCGAGCTCCGGGTGGGCTCCGACAACACGGGCAACGTCTTCCTGCTCGTGGGCGCGGAGCCGTCACGCAATTGGAAGAAGTTCACCGTCGAGGTGCTCGATGCCGCGATGACCGCCGGCGTCTCGGGCATCGTGTTGTTGGGCGCCATGCTGGCCGATGTTCCGCATACCCGTCCGATCTCCGTCACAGCCACGAGCGAGAACGCATCCGTTCGCGGCCAGCTCGGCATCGAGCGATCCTCGTACGAGGGCCCCGTCGGCATCCTGAGCGTGATCGCCGATGCCGCCGAGGCCCTGGGTGTCGCGACCGTCTCGATCTGGGCGTCTGTGCCGCACTACGTGCACAACGCGCCGTCGCCCAAGGCGACCCTGGCGCTGATCGACAAGCTCGAGGAGCTCGTCGACGTGGTGATCCCCCGGGGAGACCTCGTCGACGAGGCATCGGCCTGGGAGTCGGGCATCGACGCCCTCGCGGGGGAAGACGACGAGATGGCCTCGTATATTCAGCAACTCGAGCAGGCGCGCGACACGGTCGACTCCCCCGAGGCGAGCGGAGAGGCCATTGCCCAGGAGTTCGAGAGGTACCTGCGCAAGCGGGGCGACGGCAGACCCGACGAGCCCTGGCGACCGGCCAGCTGACATTCGGCTAGAGCTGCACTCCCAGCAGGGCGTCGACGACCCGCGCCACGAGACCGCTTGTGGGGTGAGAGCCCGCCACCCACGCATCGATCGCCGCGATGGCGGCCGGCGTGTCGAGGTCTGACGACAGAACTCGGCGAAGCTCCGCGAGCAAGGCGTCTTCGTCGCCCTCTGCGCCGGATGCCGAGGGTCGGGCGACCGCACTGCGCCAGCGCTCGAGACGGGTGATGGCCTCGTCGAGGCCTCGTTCGGTCCATTCCCAGTCGTCGCGGTAGTGGTGCGCGAGAACGGCGAGACGAATGGCCGCGGGGTCGACACCGGATGCGCGAAGCGCGGACACCAGCACGAGATTTCCGAGCGACTTGCTCATCTTCTCGCCCTGGTAGGCGACCATCCCCGCGTGCGCGTGCACATCGGCGAAACGCTCTCCCGTGAGCGCGGTCGCATGCGCTGCGGAGAACTCGTGGTGGGGAAAGACGAGGTCGCTGCCCCCTCCCTGCACGCAGAAGTGCGGGCCGAGCGCGTCGAGCGCGATCACGGAGCATTCGATGTGCCATCCCGGTCGGCCATCGCCGATGGCGCTCGGCCACGACGGTTCACCGGCGCGGGCGGCACGCCACAGCAGGGGGTCCAGGCGATTGCGTTTTCCGGCCCTGTCAGGGTCTCCTCCGCGCGCCGCGAAGAACTCCGCCATCGTCGCGGGGTCGAGGCGGCTCTCGATTCCGAGGTGCCAGTCTGTGCGCTCGGCAGCCGCGGCGATGTCGAAATAGATGTCGTGGCCAGAGGCATCCAGCGCGTCGGGCGTGTCGACGGTGTAGCCGAGGCCGTCGTCGACGAGTCGACCCACGGCATCCGCAATCGGCTCGACGACCTCGGTCACGGCCACGTAGTCGCGGGGCGGGATAACACGCAGGGCGGCCATGTCGGTTCTGAAGAGTTCGACCTGCGACGCGGCGAGTTCGCGCCAGTCGACGCCCGTTGCGCTGGCTCGCTCGAGGAGCGGATCGTCGACATCGGTGATGTTCTGCACGTAGTCGACCTCGAGGCCCGCGTCGATCCACAGTCGCTGCAGCCCGTCGAAGGCCAGGTACGTCGATGCGTGACCGAGGTGGGTCGCGTCGTAGGGCGTGATGCCGCACACGTAGATTCCGACCCGGCCGTCGACACCGCGGGCTTCGACCAGCGCCCCCGTCGAGTCGTCGAAGACGCGGGGAACGGGACCTCGTCCAGGAAGTGGGGGGACGACGGGCCTGCTCCAGGAATGCACTGGAAAAGACTACCGTCGCGCGGCAGGTCAGGCCTGCGTCGCACCCGTGCCGAGGAGCACCAGGAGGATGACGCCGAGCGCGATGCGGTAGACGACGAACGGCAGGAAGCTGCGCTTGGAGATGTAGCTCATGAAGAACGCGATCACCACCAGTCCGACGGCGAACGCGATGACGGTGGCGACGAGGGTCTCGAGCGGTCCGAAGGCCTCCGGCATGCAGGTCGCCGTGGCCACGGTGCACGTTTCTCTGACCGACTTGAACACCTGGTAGAGACCGCTGCCGAAGACGGCTGGGATGGCGAGCAGAAACGAGTACCGCGCCGCGGCGGCTCGTTCGTATCCCAGGAAGAGCCCGGCCGTGATGGTTCCGCCGGAACGGGAGACGCCGGGAATCAGTGCCAATGCCTGGGCGGCGCCGAACACGCTCGCGTGAGGAATCGTCAGCTGGTCGAGGCGTCTCTTCTTCGCGCCCACGTAGTCGGCCACGCCGAGGAGGATTCCGAAGACGATGAGCGTGCCCGCGACGATCCACAGGGAGCGCAGGGTGCTCTCGATCGCATCCTGGAAGAGCAGGCCGAGGATGACGATCGGCACGCTTCCGAGAATGATGAACCAGCCGAGCTTCGCGTCGGGGTCTGTTCGCGACACGCGGCCCGAGAGCGAGAGGAACCACCTCGAGACGATGCGTGAGATGTCGCGCCAGAAGTAGATGACGACAGCCGTCTCGGTGCCGAGTTGCGTGATCGCCGTGAACGCGGCTCCCGGGTCGTCGCCCGTGCCGAGGAGTCGCCCGACGATGAGCAGGTGGGCACTCGACGAGATCGGCAGGAACTCGGTGAGCCCTTGGACGAAGCCGAGGACGACGGCGTTGAGAAAGTCCACGAACTCCCCTTCGGAATGCGGCGGTGGGATCGGTCTGGCGGGGTTCGGCGCCTGCTCAGTAGCGAAGCAGGAGGTCGGTCAGAACCTGTCTGCCAAACACTAATGCGTCGAGCGGCACCCTCTCGTCGACGCCGTGGAAGAGGGCGGGAAAATCGAGGGTGGGCGGCAATTGCAGTGGGGCGAACCCGTAGCCTGTGATGCCGATCGTGCTCAGCGCCTTGTTGTCGGTGCCGGCCGACAGCAGGTACGGAAGCACTTCGGCGTCGGGGTCGAACCGGTGCAGGCTCGAGATCATCTGGTCGACCAGCGGGCCGGAGAAATCCGTCTCGAGGCCGATGTCCTGGTGGGAGATCTCCACGTCGACCCCGAGACCGGCGAGTTCCCTGATGCGCGCGACGACCTCGACTTCCTGGCCCGGCAGCACGCGGATGTCGAGGAGGGCCTCCGCCCGGTCGGGAATGACGTTGTGCTTGTAGCCCGCCGTCAGCCCCGTGGGGTTGGCGGTGTTGCGCAGCGACGCCGAGATGAACCTCGACGCCGTTCCCGTAGCGATGGCCAATTCGTCGGGTGTGGTTCTCTGCGGGTCTTTGCCGAGAATCGCGGCGACGCGGCCCAGCAGCTCCGTGGTGGTCTTGGTGAGATGAACCGGCCACTCCTGGCTGCCGATTCTGGCCACCGCGCCGGCGAGACGGGTGATCGCATTGTCGGAGTTGATCTGCGATCCATGGCCTGCGGTTCCTCGAGCGACGAGCTTCGCCCAGATCAGGGCCTTCTCGCCGGTCTGCACGAGGTAGGCCCGAGTGCCGCCGAGATCGATCGAGTATCCCCCGACCTCGCTGATCGCCTCTGTCGCTCCTACGAAGAGGTCTGGGCGGTTCTCAACCAGGAAATGCGAGCCGAGGACGCCCCCGGCCTCTTCGTCGGCGAAGAACGCGACCACCAGGTCACGGGCCGGTATTCGACCGGACGTCAGGATGTCGTCGAGCGACGTCAGAATCATCGCGTCCATGTTCTTCATGTCGACCGCGCCGCGGCCCCAGAGCATGTCGTCGGCGATCACGCCTTCGAACGGGTCTACCGACCAGTCGTCCGCGATCGCAGGCACGACATCGGTGTGCCCGTGCACGACGAGCGCCCCTCGGCTCGAGTCCCTGCCGGCGACTCGTGCCACGACACTCGTGCGCCCCGGCTCCGAGTCGATGAGTTCGGGAACGAGGCCGAGCCGCTCGAGGTGCGCCGCGATGTACTCCGCCGCGTCGGTCTCGCCGTTCGATTTACCTTCTCCGAAGTTCGACGTATCGAACCGGATCAGGTCACGGGCGATCACGGCGGTGGCATCGAGGTCGGCCGCGCGGCCGGGGTTCGCGGGCGTCGAAGTCATGGCATCACGGTACCGCAGGCCCCCGGCGGCCTCGTGGCGTCGGGAGCGTTTCAAAGCGTGCTATCGTCTTACCTTGGTTGCACCGGGAACGGAAAGCAGCTCATCCAGTCCGGATGGCGGAAATGGCAGACGCGCTAGCTTGAGGTGCTAGTGCCCGTATAGGGCGTGGGGGTTCAAGTCCCCCTTCGGACACAGCAATGTCAGACTCCCCCGAACATCTCTCCTTGCAGAGATTTCGGGGGTTTTCTCGTTCTCCCGGCCTGCGCTGGTCGCGACTCATGACGCAGTGTGACCAAGGTGTGATGAATTAGGTCGCACGCGCGGGCCGAGAGCATAGTATGCTGTTCCTAGAAGTTGATGTGCCTCGCACGTCCGGGGTGCCTGCGGTGCCCTGCCCGACACTGTGCGGGCCCAATCCTGGGAGACGACGAACACCCCGACGAGTGGCCCCGACAATCGGGACCGAATTATCACTCCAGGAGGAGTTTGCAATGGCTACAGGCACAGTTAAATGGTTCAACGCTGAAAAGGGATTCGGCTTCATCGCCCCCGAAGACGGCAGCCCCGACGTGTTCGCGCACTACTCGGCTATCGCCTCCAGCGGTTACCGCTCGCTCGACGAGAACCAGAAGGTCGAATTCGACGTCGCGCAGGGCCCCAAGGGTCCCCAGGCTGAGAACATCCGCCCCCTCTAAGTCTTTCCTCATGCGATCGACGCACCGCGAAAGCGAGAACTGAGATCGCCTGACGCGAAGCTTAATTGCAAAGGCCCTTCACCCCTCCGGGTGGAGGGCCTTTGTCGTATGTGTCGTCAAGGCGCGACACGCCGACCGTCTTAGGGCGAATTGATCGCCGTTCGTGTATAGAGCTAGGGCGCGTTAGTTGCTAGTGTGATCGATGTTGTTGCTGTGACGAATGTGACTCACGTCTTCGTCACGATCACTCTGTCGATTCGGGGAAATAAAATGCGTTCCACCACCAGCGCGACGCACGCTGCGTTCTCCGCCCGTCTCGCATGGCGCGGCGCTGTCGCGGCCGCTGCGGTGGTCGGCCTCCTCGCCGTGGGCGCGATCTCCTCGTCTCCTGTCGCTGCCGACAACTACCCCTCGTGGGACGACGTTGTCGCGGCTCGAGCGTCGGAAGCGGGCACCGAAGCCGAGGTCGCACGCATCTCCGGCCTGATCGAGAATCTACAGACGCAGGTCGGCCAGGCACAGGCTGCCGCAAGTGTGCGTTGGCAAGAGAACCAGACCGCTCAGGACGCCTACAACGCGGCCACGTTCGCGGCCGAGCAACTGGCGTCGCAGGCAGAGGCCGCGCAGACCAAGGCAGACGATTCCCGAACCCAGGCGGCCATCCTGGCCGCCCAGTTCGCCCGCTCGGGCGGCAACGACCTCTCGTCTCGACTCTTCGTCGAGAACGACAAGGCCGGCGACCTGCTCTATCAGCTCGGTGCCATGTCCAAGCTGAGCGAGTCGACAACAGGAATCTACCAGCAGGCGGAGATCGACCAGAACACGGCGGACTCCCTCAGCGATCAAGCCGACGTGGCCCGCGATGCGCTGGGCGCTCTCGCCTCGACCGCGCAGAGCGCCCTCGACGACGCGGTCGCCGCCCAGCAGGCCGTCGGTGCTGCGCTCATCGAGCAGCAAGACCATGAGGCAGAGCTCACGGTGCAGTTGCAGGCCCTGACGACAGACCTCCAGCTCACCGAGGAGCAGTACCAGGCCGGCGTACAGGCGGCCGCCCAGGCGAAGCAGACTGCTGATGAGGCGGCGGCGAGGGCAGCTGCTGAGGCGGAGGCGGAGACGCCCACTCCGAGCGCTCCCTCCGGTGGCGGCTCGGATGGCGGCGGCTCAGCCGGCGGCTCGAGCGGTGGCGGCGCACCGAGTGCCCCCGTGCCGTCCGCGCCGGTCGTCAATCCTCCGCAGGGTTACGACGGCAACGCCGTGGTCGCGTACGCCGAGCAGTTCGTCGGCGTCGTGCCCTACGGCTGGGGCGCCGACCCCAGCGACAGCTTCGGCTGCGACGGGCTCACCCAGTACGTCTACAAGCAGTTCGGAATCAGTCTGCCGCGCTACGTTCCCACCCAGGCCGCCCATGGCATCCGTATTTCATCGTCGGACGCCCGCGCCGGCGACGCCGTCGTCTGGAGCGGCCACATCGGCATCTACGACGGGCACGGCGGAGTCATCCACTCCCCCGACTGGGGCCGCTACGTCACGCATGCCAGCTCGTTGTGGGGCAGCTACTACTTCGTGCGGTTCCTGTAAGCGCATATATCAGGAGTGGTGCGCGCCCATCCATCTGCGCACGGTCGAGATGCGCGCCTGAAGCTGCGTGACACTCGCCTGCGGAACGGCGGGGCCGCCGCACACCCGGCGGAGTTCGGCGTGCACGAGGCCGTGCGGCTGCTCGGAGGTCTTGGACCAGATGCCGACCAGGCTGTTCAGGAGCTTTCTCTGCTCGGCCAGCGTGCGATACAGGGGCGCTGCGGGCTCGTCTTCGGCCGGGCCGGCAGGAGCATTCTTGCGGCGATCCGCAGCGTGGCGCTGCTGCCTCGCCTGGCGGTGCTGCAGCAGTTCGCGCACCTGGTCGGGCTCGAGCAGCCCGGGGATGCCGATGAAGTCGAGTTCTTCATCGCTGTCGACCGGAGCCTCGGCGCCGAACTCGCTGCCTTCGAACAGCACGCGGTCGAATGTGGCGTGCGATCCGAGGGCCTGAAAGGCGAAGTCGTTCTGCAGTGCGTCGGAGGCCTTGTCTTGCACGTTCGCCTCGGCGACCAGGGCATCCTCCGGGTTCCACATATCGCCTTCGGGGTCTCCGGAATCACGCCGGTCGAGCGCGTGGTCTCGCTCGAGCTCCATGGTGCCGGCGAGGGCCATAAGACCGGGAACGTTGGGCAGGAAGATGGAGGCGGTCTCGCCGCGGCGGCGCGCTCGCACGAAGCGGCCGATGGCCTGGGCGAAGAAGAGCGGGGTCGACGCGCTCGTCGCGTAGACGCCCACCGCGAGCCGCGGGATGTCGACGCCCTCCGACACCATGCGCACCGCGACCATCCAGCGTCTCGACGACTTCGAGTACTCCTCGATGCGGCCCGAGGCCTCTTTCTCATCGGAGAGCACGACAGTGACCGGCTCGCCGGAGATGTTCTCGAGGATCGCCGCGTACGCTCGCGCCGTGAACTGGTCGGTCGCGATCACCAGCCCCCCGGCATCCGGAATGCCCTGTCGCACTTCGGCGAGCCGCCTGTTGGCTGCGGCGAGAACCGACGGAATCCAGTCGCCGGCCGGATCGAGGGCCGTTCGCCAGGCCTGCGAGGTGATGTCTTTGGTGTTGCCCTCGCCGAGCCGTGCCTCCATCTCGTCGCCCACCTTGCTGCGCCAGCGCATGTGACCGGCGTAGACCATGAAGAGCACCGGTCGGACGACCCCGTCGTGGAGCGCGCGCCCATAGCCGTAGTTGTAGTCGGTCTGCGAGAGGCGGATGCCGTGCTCGTCGTGCAGATAGCTGACGAACGGGATCGGCGAGGTGTCGGAGCGGAAGGGGGTTCCGGTGAGTGACAACCTTCGGGTTGCAGGCGCGAAGGCTTCTCGTATGGCCTCGCCCCAGCTCAACGCGTCGCCGCCGTGGTGCACCTCGTCGAGGATGACCAGGCTGCGGGCCGACTCGGTGAGTTCACGATGCAGGGCGGGACGCGCCGCGACCTGAGCGTAGGTGACGGCGACGCCATGGAAATGGCGGCCGTAGCGGCGGTCGCTGTTCTTGAAGCCGGGGGTGATGCGGATGTTCACGCGATCGGCCGCGTCTGCCCACTGTTTCTTGAGGTGCTCGGTCGGAGCGACGATCGTGACCCGGTCGATGAGGCCGCGGTGCAGAAGTTCGCTGGCCAGACGCAGGGCGAAGGTGGTTTTGCCGGCGCCGGGCGTCGCGGCCGCCAGAAAGTCTCTGGGCTGGTGAGTGAAGTAGGCCTCGAGAGCCTCGGACTGCCACGCTCGCAGCTTGGACGCTGTGCCCCAGGCCGCACGTTCGGGAAAAGAGGGCGAGAGATGTTCGGCCGCTCCGCCGCCCACGGTCGGCATTGCCGTGGCGCCGGGGGTGCCCGAAAGATCGACCCGGTCGTCGGGCAGGGGCAGGGGATCGGGCAGGCTGTTCACGTGCATCCACACTACCCGCCGCCACCGACACGGCCACAGAACGATCGAGGCCGCCCGGGTGCGGCGACAGGAGTAGGTTGACGAGTGGATTTCTTCGAAGGAGGACATATGAGAGAGCGTCATCCGTGGAGGCGATACGTCGCGATCGGCGATTCGTTCACCGAGGGCATCGGCGACCCCGAGTCCGGGAGCCCGGGCGGATTTCGCGGATGGGCCGACCGCGTGGCAGAGGTGCTGAGCGCCGAGGCCGGCGATGATTTCGCTTACGCGAACCTCGCGATCCGCGGGCGCCTGATGCAGGGCATCCTCGACGAGCAGATCGAGCCGGCGCTGGCGTTGCAGCCCGACCTCATCACGATCTCGGCGGGAGGCAATGACATCATCCGTCCCGGCACCGATCCCGACGACATAGCCCGACGCATGGATGCCGGCATCGAACGACTGAGGCGCGACAATGCCACCGTGGTGATCTTCACGGGCACGGATGTGGCCTTCTCCCCCGTGTTCCGAGGCATCCGGGGCAAGGTGGCCATCTACAACGAGAACCTTCGCACGATCGCCGCGCGTCACGACTGCCTCGTCGCCGATCAGTGGGGCCTGTCGTCGATCCAGGATTCGCGCATGTGGAGCGCGGACCGGCTTCACCTGAACCCCCTGGGGCACCACGAGGTGGCGCGACTGGTGCTCCAAGCGCTCAACGTCGAGAACGATCTTCAGCCCAATGCCCCTGAACCGCTCCCCGCGGCCACCTGGCGCCGCGCAAGGTCGGAGGACCTGGTCTGGGCTCGCACGCACTTGGTGCCCTGGGTCATCCGACGGGTGACGCACCGTTCGAGCGGCGACGGCATCTCGCCGAAGAGGCCTGTTGCCGTGCCGATGATCGTGCCGACGGCGATACCGTCGAAGACGACGTCCGACTCTCACGACCGCGGAGACTAGCCGAAGACGAGCTCGGGGTGGCCGATGCGCCACCAGAAGCCGGGATCCTCGAGCGTTCCATCGAGTTCGAGGGCGACCTGCTCGGTGCTGTCGTCGATCGTATAGCGGATGGTGCCCACATCGACGCCCGACCTCGCGATCACGACGTCTCTGGCGCTGGCGTCGACGACGACGGCATCGTTCGACCACACGACTGCTTCACCGTCGGCGGCGGCGACGATTGCCGCAGTTTCGCCCCAGGCGGTCGTGTATGTGCCTACGTCGGCATCTTCTCTGATCAGGGGAAGCGTGGTGAACCCCGCCCTCGTGCTCGCAAGAAGTGCCTGCACGGCATCCCGGGCCGCCTGGGAACTCTCGGCACCGAGAATGACGCCGACCACGGACTTGACCTCGTCGCCGACAGTGAATTCGGCGGAGAACAGAAGGCACGAACCCGCCTCGTCCGTCGTGCCGGTCTTGATGCCGTCTATGCCGTCGATGCCGAGAAGCTTGTTGCTGTTGTCGA
Organism: Agreia sp.; assembly: GCF_964263775.1. Taxonomy (NCBI): domain Bacteria; kingdom Bacillati; phylum Actinomycetota; class Actinomycetes; order Micrococcales; family Microbacteriaceae; genus Agreia; species Agreia sp. Next base: position 30,076 of record NZ_CAXVWM010000209.1, read on the forward strand.
TCTCGCCGATGACCGGAATGTCGTCGAGGGCGGTCGACACGATGCGTGCGAGAACGGGATCGGCGAGGGCGAGGGATGCCACCGTCATCAGGTCCGTCGTCGAGCTGCGGCTGGCGGGATCGAGCCCCGACGCATCCGCGATCGTCGTGTCGGCGAGATCGTGCTCTGCCGTGAAGGATCGGGCCGCATCGAGATAGGCGGCGAGCGAACCGAATGCCCAGTTCGTGACCGTCTCGGCGTAGTTGTTCGCCGACTTCAGGAGCATGATCTCGAGCACCTGGCGTTCGGTGAGAACCTGTCCCTCGTTGACGAGTTCGTACGATCCGTCGACCGCGCGGGTCTGCTCGAGGATCTGAACGTCGCGGGCCGTCATCGTGATGCCCGGTCCGTCGTCGCCCTCGACGAGCGGATGAGCCTGGAGGACCACCAGAGCCGTGATCACCTTCGTGACGCTCGCTATCGGCACCGGTCCCGCCTGTCCGCTCTCTCCGAGCAGCTCATCCGAGCCCTTCAGGGCCACGGCGGCCGCTCCCACGCCCGGCAGAGCCAGTACGGCCGGCGGCGCCGGAGCGGGCGTCGGGACGGTGAGTTCCACCTGCGCATGGGGCAGGGGCGCCGCTAGCGCGGCAGGCACGTACACACCGAGCGCGAGCGCGACGACGATGAGGATGCCGACGGCCGAGAATGCCACGATTCGGCGTCGGCGGCGAACGGGGGCAGACGTCGGGGACACCCGCCAATCTTAGAAGACGTGCGCCGGCCGAAATGGCTGCACGGGGTCGCTACATGCGCCCGCCATCCACCGATCTCGGGATGCGTGTCTCTGTTTCGGGCACCAGCACCGGGGTGTTCTGGTTGAGGCTCTCGCCACGGAAGAACGGCCTGGCCGCGGAAAAAAAGAACCAGACGAGCATCACCGCGACGCCCACGAGCAACGAGCCGACGCCGATCACGAAGACCCCGCCGATGCCGAAGAGCACCGTGTAGCCGTAGTCGGGATCGAGCATGTCGACCGCCGACTGCACGAAGGCCGCGGTGAGCAGAAGACCCCCCAGCAGGGGAAAAAGGCCCTTCGTCACGAAGTTGCGCATAGAGCTGAAAAGCACTCGTCGGAAGTACCACACGCAGGCGAAGCTCGTGATCGCGTAGTAGAACGCGATGGCGAGTCCGAGAGACAGGATCGTATCGGAGAGGAAGGCGTCGCTGATGATCGTCATTCCCACGTAGAAGGCGCTCGCGACGACGCTCATGACGATGGTCGAGAACGCGGGCGTGCGAAATCGCGGATGCACCCTGCCGAACCGCGCGGGAAGTGCCCGGTAGGTGGCCATCGACAGGGTTCCCCGCGCGGTCGGCAGAATGGTCGTCTGCGTCGACGAGATGGCCGAGACCATCACGGCGATCACCAGCAGCCAGGCCCAGGGGCCGAACAGCGCGTCCTTGAGTGCGAAGAATACGTCCTCGGCGTTCGTGTCGTTCGCGAGTCCGAGGCCCGTATCGCCGAGCCCCGCGTATGCCATGGCGGCCACGGCCACGGCGACGTAGGTGACGACGAGGATGATTGTCGAGACGAGCGCGGCACGCCCCGGGATGCGCTGCGGATCTTTCGTCTCTTCGTTGAGGGCGAGGCACGTGTCCCACCCCCAGTAGATGAACAGGCAGAGAAGAATGGCCTCGGTGAAGCCGGGCAGGGAGTCGAAGGCGAACGGGTTGAACCAGTCGACCTGGGGGGTCGTCGACCCTTCCGGGGCGGTTCCCGCGAAGACGCTGCCGAGCGCGAACACGACGAAGAGAATGAGGGCCAGGTATTGAATGCCGAGCAGGATGTTCTGCAGAATCTCGCCGATCTCCAGTCCGCGAACGCTGATGAATGTCATGGCCGCGATGAAGACGACTCCCGTCGCCGTTACGAGAGGAGTGCTGTTGTAGAGATCGGGATTGCCGACGAGCAGCCAGAAATACTTGCTGCCGATCTGAGCCAGGTTCGCGAGCACGATCGTTCCGGCGACGATCATCCCCCAGCCGCTCATCCACCCCACCCACGGACCGAAGGCTTTCGTACTCCAGGTGAACGAGGTGCCGCAGTCGGGCACAGCCTCGTTGAGTTCCCGATAGGCATAGGCGGTGAGGAACATCGGTATGAACGCGAGCACGATCGCGTTGGGCGCCTGCGCGCCCACGGCCAGAACGACGAAGCCCACAGTGGCTGCCAGGGAGTAGACCGGAGCGGTGGAGGCCAGGCCGATCACGACGGATCCGACAAGTCCGAGTGAGCCCGCTGCCAGGCCCTTGCCCTCGGATGCCGGTGCTCCCGGTGTCGTGGTGGATTGCTGCGACATTGCGCCCTCCTTGTTTCGTGGTAGCCGGATACTACCGCTGAAGCGTCATCGCAGTGTGTACAGGGCGACGGCGCTCGCCGATGCTACGTTCAGGGAGTCCACGCCGTGGCTCATGGGGATCGTCACGACGGTATCGGCCGCCGCCAGCGCCAGCCTTGTCAGGCCGTCTCCCTCCGAGCCCAGAACGAGGGCGAGCTTCGCCGGAACGTCGGCCGCGAACTCGTCGAGGGTGACGGCGTCGTCCGCCAGGGCGAGAGCTGCAATGGAGAAGCCGGCGGCGTGCAGCAGCGGCGCGGCTTCGGACCATTCGGGCAACCGCGTCCACGGAACCTGAAGCACAGTGCCCATGCTGACCCTGACGCTGCGTCGGTAGAGGGGGTCCGCGCAGCGCGGCGAGACCAGCACGGCGTCGGCGCCGATGCCCGCGACCGCGCGAAAGATCGCCCCGACATTAGTGTGGTCGGTGATGTCCTCCAGCACGACGACTCGTCGGGCGCCCTCGATCACGTCGGCGACCGATCGGAGTTCGGGGCGGTGCATGGCCGCCAGCGCGCCGCGATGCAGGTTGTATCCCGTCAGGGACTCGAGCGTGGTCGCGTCGCCGACGAACACGGTCACCTCGTCCCACTCGGCGAGCAACGGCTCGATGTCGGCGAGCCACTGCTCCTGCAGGAGGACGGACCGCGGCCGGTGTCCCGCCGACAGGGCCCGGGCGATGACCTTGGCCCCCTCGGCTATGTACAGGCCCCCGGCCGGTTCGCTCAACCGCCTGAGCACGACGTCGGTCAGCCGAGCGTAGTCGTCGAGTCCGGGCAGGTCGAGACTGTCGATCCGTACGATGTTCACGCTCGGGCACTCCTCGTTCTGCGGTGTGCGATGCCGACGCCGTCGATCGCGCGGCGATCGGAAACAAAACCGCACCCGGCACTGTTTAGACTTCGAAGAGTAACGCGAAGCGCCGGAGTCCACAGACTCGGGCGGCAGGAGGTGCAGATGGTCCCGCTCGTCGAATCGAGCCCTCGAGCAGCCTCACCCGCCGCGATCGGCGACGCCGTGGCGGCATTGCAGGGCCGACGGATCGTCGTGTTGACGGGCGCCGGCATGAGCACCGACTCGGGCATCCCCGATTATCGCGGGGCGGGCGCCCCCCAACGCAATCCGATGACCTTCGACCAGTTCCGCGAGAGTCTCGACTACCGGCGCAGGTACTGGGCCGGCAGCCACCTGGGCTGGAAGATGTTCGATGCGGCCCGACCCAACGAGGGACACCGCATCCTCGCCGAACTCGAAGGCGCCGGCGTGGTCTCCGGGGTCGTCACCCAGAACGTCGACGGCTTGCATGCACGGGCCGGTTCCACGCATCTCGTCGACCTGCACGGCTCGATGGATCGGGTTCTCTGCTTAAACTGCGGCCAGACGTTCGCACGGGCCAGCATCGCGGAGCGCATCTCCGCCGACAACCCGTGGGTCGACCTTCCCGACGCCATCACCCTGGCGCCCGACGGCGATGCCGACGTCACCGACTACTCGTCGTTCGTCGTGCCCGCCTGCTCCGTCTGCCAGGGAATGCTGAAACCCGACGTCGTGTTCTTCGGCGAATTCATCCCGACCGAGAGGTTTTCGGAGGCGTCGGCGCTCGTCGCCGGAGCCGAGGCGATGCTGATCGCCGGGTCGTCGCTCGTCGTCAACTCCGGAATCAGGCTTCTCGAGCAGGCTCGCCGTCGTCGACTGCCCATCGTCATCGTCAATCGGGGTGTCACGAAGGGCGACTCTCGCGCGACGGTCAAGCTGGATGCGGGGGCCACCGAGACACTGGCCGAGCTGCGCCGGCACCTGCTCCCCCGGACATGCGACACATGACTGAACTGATACTGGTGCGCCACGGCGAAACCGACTGGAACTTCACGAAGCGCATTCAGGGTTCCACCGATATCCCGCTGAACGACACCGGGCGTGCGCAGGCGCGTGCCGCGGCCGAGAGGCTCGCCGACGAAGAATGGCATGCGGTTGTGACGAGCCCGCTCGGCCGTGCCCGGGAGACCGCCCGTATCCTCGCGCGGCGGCTCGGCCTCGGGCAACCGCAGGTCGACGACCGACTTGTCGAGCGCGCCTACGGCGAGGCCGAGGGCATGGATGCCGCAGCCCTCCGCGATCGCTTCCCGGGCATGGCGGGCGTGCCCGGCCTCGAACGACGCAGCGACGTGACTCGCCGGGTGCTTCCCGCGCTCGAGAGCATCGCCCTAGAGCATCCCGGCGAGCGCGTTCTCATCGTGGCCCACGGCGGGGTTATCGGCTCGCTTGTTCGGTACGTCACGCAGAAGGCCCTGCCGGCCGCCGCGGTGCGCATCCCCAACGGGTCGGAGCACCGGTTCCGCTACGCGGATGGAACGCTCGTGCTCGAGAGATTCAACGGCCTCGAGGTCGAGCCGCCAGTTCGGCGAGCAGCTCCCATAGCGTTCGAGCTGACGACGTCCAGCTGAATTCGGAGGCCTGCGCCACACCCGCCCGGGAGCGGCGCGCGAATTCATCGGGATCTTCGAGTGAGCGCACCCGGGCGGCCAGCGCGGTCGCGTCGTGCGCGCCGAAGTAGAGACCCGCCCGCCCGCCGATCTCTGCGAACACGGGGATGTCGCTCACGACGATGGGTGTTCCCTGAGCCATGGCCTCGACCAGCGGAATGCCGAAGCCCTCCTCCAGGGATGCACTGACGAGGGCGGTCGCGTGGCGAAGCACGGAGGTGTATTCTTCGTCGCTGGCCCCGTTGTGGAAGACGAGCCGCGCGGTCGGCGAGATCGCCCCGAGTCGCCGCCTGTCGGCATCCGACACCCGGCTCATGAGATGGAGCTCGTAGCCGTCGAGCAGCCCCGCGGCCGTGACGAGCGTCTCGACGTTCTTGTAGGGCATGAATGAGCCCATGTAGACCAGGTGCCGCGTGCGGTTGTCGGGCGGTTCGGGCGATGCGACCGCACCGTCGGCCGCGTTGCGCACAACGACGACGGGCCTCTTCGTCAGATGATTGCGGGCGATGAGGTCGCGGGTCGTCTGCGACACCGTGACCACGGCGTCTGCCCGCGACAGCAGGAGGCGCTGCGGCCACCACGACAAGTGGTAGGCCCGCCAGAAAAGCCGGATCGGCCACGGGAGATCGCGCGGCGGAGTGGGATTGGAGTAATAAATGAGGTCGTGCACGGTCAGTGCGAGCGCATAGCGACGACCGAACGATCCCATGGTCTGCATCGGTGAGAAGACCACGTCGGGCTTCAGAGCGTTGACCTGCAGGGCGACGAGCGGCTCCCGCACGCTCGTGGGCGAGCTGGCCAGATGCCAGGGCAGGTCGGGAAGCATCTCGAGCTGACGCGTGTCGCTGATCAGCATCACCAGGTCGTGCTGCTCGGCGAGGGCAGACACGAGTCCCGCCGTGTAACGGCTGATTCCGTCGTGGCGGCCGATACGCGTGTAGCGGCAGTCGACGACGACTCTCACGGCGCGCTCCTGTCTTCGCTCACGAACTCGACGATCGCCTCTGCGGCCTGCTGCGGCATCTCGTAGTGCACGAGGTGGCCGACATCCGTCAGCACGACGAGGCGCGAATCGCTGATCTTCTGTGCCAAGTGATGCTGTGCCTCGACCGGGGTGATGTCATCACGATCGGCGGCGATGAGCAGGGTGCGGGTCTGGTTGTCGGCTGCGTACTCGGAGACGTCGTGCGAAATGGAGGCCGTGAAGGCGTCGAGGACGACCTGACGATTCGAGAATGCACCGAAGTAGCGGTCATGCTGGTTGTGGATCCACCGGCGCAACAAGCGGGACCGGGTCTTCGCCATGGTGACGCTCATGATGCGCGTGACGATCGGCGCCTTGAGCACGGCGAAGCCGAGGCGCTCGGGCATCTTCGCCGGCGCCCAGTAGTAGAACACCGCGAGTCGGGTGAGGATGCCCCGAGGACCCGAGAGCGCGGGGGCGGCGATGGGATTGACCAGAACGATGTCGTCGACAGCGAGCCCCCGGGCCACAGCCGCGGATACGATGATCGAGCCGAACGAGTGACCGAGCACGACGGTGCGGCCAGGGCCGCGGACACGGTCGACCAGCGCGAGAAGCCAGGCAGAATATCCGTCGATGTCGTGCGCCGAATCGAGAGGTGTCGACGCTCCGAAACCCGGCAGATCGGCGAGGATAGTTCGGTACTGCGGCAGGTGGGCAACGACCGGTTCGAGGCCGTGGTGGTCCCCGCGAAAACCGTGCACCAGCACGATCGTCGTGTCGGCGTCTGCGGGTCCGTAAGACCAGATCTCGGTCGTGCTTCCCGCGAGTTGCTCGGTGCGCCGCTCGAGAGGGAGCGCGTCGAGCAAGGCTGCATAAGGCGAGGGAACAATCATCGTGATCCAGTGTAGGTGCACGCCTAGACTGGTCTGATGCAGCGTGGCGCTTCGCCCGAAACGCGTCACCGGAAGGACTTGCCCGTGAACTTCACCGCCCCCATCCAGTTGCCCGGACTGACCCTCGATCCCCAGTGGTATCGCCGGAGCGTCTTCTACGAGGTGATGGTGCGGTCGTTCGTCGACAGCAACGGCGATGGCGCGGGCGACATCGCCGGACTCGTGTCGAAGCTCGACTACCTGCAGTGGCTCGGCATCGACGCTCTCTGGCTTCCGCCGTTCTACAACTCGCCTCTACGCGACGGCGGGTACGACGTGTCCGACTTCACCTCGATCCTTCCCGAGTTCGGCACCCTCGACGAGTTCCGTGACCTCGTCACCAAGGCGCACGAACGCAATATGCGCCTGGTCATGGACTTTCCCCTCAACCACACCTCCGACGCGCACGAATGGTTCCAGCAGTCCCGGTCCGATCCCGAGGGCCCGTACGGCGACTTCTACGTCTGGAGCGACACCGACGAGAAGTACGAGAGCATCCGCATCATCTTCGTCGACACCGAGGAATCGAACTGGACTTTCGACCCGGTGCGGCGTCAGTTCTTCTGGCACCGTTTCTTCTCGCACCAGCCCGACCTCAACTTCGAGAACCCCGCGGTGCACGACGCCATCTTCGACATCGTCAGGTTCTGGTTCGAACTCGGCGTCGACGGGCTGCGGCTCGACGCGATCCCCTATCTGTACGAGTCAGACGAGGGAAACGGCGAGGGCGAGCCCAAGACCCACGACTTCATCGTCAAGCTGCGTGCCATGGTCGACGAGGAGTACCCGGGGCGGGTGCTCATCGCCGAGGCGAACCAGTGGCCGAGAGAGGTCGCCGCGTTCTTCGGCACCGAAGAAGACCCGGAATGCCACATGGCGTTCGACTTTCCGGTGATGCCCCGAATCTTCTACTCGCTGCGCTCGCAGAATGCCGACGAGTTGGTGCGCATCCTGTCTGAGACGACGGATGTGCCCGACTCGGCTGCGTGGGGCGTCTTTCTGCGCAACCACGACGAGCTGACCCTCGAGATGGTCTCGGAGGAGTACCGCCAGGCGATGTACGGCTGGTACGCCTACGACCCGCGCATGCGCTCGAACATCGGCATCAGGCGTCGGCTCGCTCCCCTGCTCGACAACTCGCGGGCAGAGCTCGAGCTTGCCCACGCGCTGTTGTTCGCGCTGAAGGGAAGCCCGTTTCTCTACTACGGCGACGAGATCGGCATGGGCGACAACATCTGGCTCAACGACCGGGATGCCTCGCGAACGCCGATGCAGTGGACCCCCGACCGCAACGCCGGTTTCTCCACCGCCGACCCGGGCAAGCTGTACCTGCCTGTCGTGCAGTCGCTGGTCTACAACTACGCCCTGGTCAATGTCGAGTCGCAACTCGCGCAGTCGAGGTCGCTGCTGCACTGGGTGCGCAACGTCATTCACGTTCGCAAGGGACATCCCGCGTTCGGTCTCGGAAGCATGCAGGTGCTGCAGACCGACCACGAGTCGGTGCTCGCCTTCGTGCGCACCTACGAGGGGTCTGGCACCCACCTGGGCGACGCGCCCGAGCAGGTGTTGTGCGTGTTCAGCTTCGCCCACAACCCGGTCGCGGTTCACATCCAACTGCCCGACCAGGCCGGCGGGCGTCTCGTCGATCTCTTCGGGGGCGGAGAGTTCCCGACCATCGCGGATGACGGCAGCCTCACCCTGACACTGGGAACGCAGAGCTTCTTCTGGCTCCAGATCGGCCAGTCCGTCGACCAGCGTTTCTAGGCGGGGTGCTCCTGTCTCCGTCGGATCGCTGAACCTGCGGTCTTGTGGCGCCGGCGTGGGCCACCCCCGGGGCCGGGGGGGGGGGGAATGCCCCCCCCCCCCCGTGGGGGGGAAAACCACCCCCCCCCAGA
>NZ_CAXVWM010000210.1:0-3527 GCF_964263775.1 Agreia sp.
GGGCACAGAAGCCCGCGGTCGGCTTGCACGCTAGTTCTTCGGGGTCGCGCGGCGCAGGATGAAGTAGCCCGTGATTGCGGCGACGACCGTGGGCACGAGGCTCCACGCGATGACGCCCGTCGGCCCGTTCGAATCGAACCAGGCGCCCACGGCAGGCCAGCTGCTGCTGAACGACACGAGCGCGATGCTGACGATCAACGCCAGGCCGAGCGTGCCGAACAGGGCCAGCATGCCGTTGTTGCGCCAGCGCTGGTAGATGGTCGCGATCGCGGCCCCCACGAAGTAGAAGAACAGGTACGTCGCGAAGTAGAGCCCGAAGCGCTCGATCCACGACGCATCCGCACCGCCGAAGTAGAAGCTGGCGAACATCGTGCCGCCCAGCCCCCAGCCGTCGGTGGCCACCTCGATGGCGGCCAGGATGGTGAGTCCCGCACTGTACGCCGCCGAGAGCGCGATGAACGTGAGTGCGCTGCCCAACCAGAAGTCGCGGCGGGTCACGCTGAAGCCGAGGGCGAATGGAAACGTGAATGCGACGGCCTGGATGCCCAGCACGAGCATGTAGACGAAAATGTAGAACAGCGCCCCGGAGTATGCGATGCCGTCGCGCGCATCGGCCCTGTCGGCATCGCTGGTGACAGACGCGAAGATGATCCACCAGATGGCGACGTTCACCAGAAAGATGCCGCCCATGATCATCCATGGCACGGCGAAGACGCTGTACCGATTGACGAGGTGCAGGCGAACGACGGCGAGGATGCGATTGCCCGCGTCGGCGGATTCGACCAACGGCTCGGTCGGTTCGGCTCGGGTGACGATGCTCATGCGCTCTGCTCCAATACTGTCTGGGGGCTGCCGGTGAGGCGCACGACCAGCTGCTGCAGCGACACGGGGGAGAGTTCGAGGCCCAACTCTGCGGCGTGTGCGCGATCCTGTGGGGAGAGTCGACCGACGGTGACCGAGGCGAGGCCGCCGAGGCCCTCGCGGTGCAGCACCTCGCGGTCGGCGACGAACGAGTCGACGCCCTGGAGAGTGCCGACCACGGTCGTGGCCGAGCCGCGGAGCGTCTCCGCGTCTTCGTCGACGATCAGCCGTCCCTCGTCGATCACGAGAACATGCTCGAGCAGGTTGCTGACCTCGTCGATGAGGTGCGTCGAAAGAATGACGGTGCGCGGATGCTCGCCGTAGTCCTCGAGGAGCCGGTCGTAGAAGATCTGCCGGGCCACGGCATCCAGACCCAGGTAGGGCTCGTCGAAGAACGTGAGCGGGGCGCGGGATGCAAGCCCGACGATCACGCCGATGGCCGACAGCTGGCCGCGCGACAGCTTCTTGATGCGACGGTTGAGCGGAAGCCGGAAGTCGGCGACGAGGCGGTCGGCGAAGGCGGCGTCCCAGTTCGGAAAGAACCAGGGCGCGCTCGTGAAGACGTGCCGAGGTTTGAATTCCTCGGGGTAGCGCTGGCTCTCTTTGATGAAGCACACGTTTTTCAACACGGCCGAATTCTCGACCGGGCTCTCGCCGAAGACTCGGATGTCGCCGCGGGTGGCGAAGTCCTGGCCGGTCAGCAACTGCATCAGCGTGGTCTTGCCCGCTCCGTTTCGGCCGAGGAGCCCGTGGATCGTATTCTTCTGCACGCTGAGGCTCACGTCGTCGACGGCGGTGATGTCGCCGAAGCGACGGGTGAGGTGGGATGCCTCGACTACTGCACTCATGCGGTGCCTTCCTTTCTGATCATGTCGATCAATTGCGTCTCGCCGATGCCGAGCTTGTCTGCCTCGACGATCAGGGGCGCGATGAATTCGCTCTGGAACTGGTCGCGGCGCTTCACCACCAGCCGTTCTCGGGCGCCGGAGGCGACGAACATGCCGATGCCGCGCTTCTTGTAGAGGATTCCGTCGTCGACGAGCACGTGAACTCCTTTGCCTGCGGTTGCGGGGTTGATGCGGTGGAATGCGGCGAATTCGTTCGTCGACGGAACCTGCGTCTCTTCGGGCAGGGCGCCGGCGAGGATGTCGTTCTCGATCAACTCGGCGATCTGAATGAAGATCGGTCGAGAGTCATCCACGATGACCGTTGTTGATTGGTTCATTACTCATGCAACTAACCAACCAGGCCGACGGGTCGATGTCAAGAGTTTTATCGGGGCCCTCCGTGGCCCTCCGGGAACGGGCCGCGCAGCCGGGGGTAGACTCGAACGTTGTGAACAAATTCAAGAAGACGCCCTACACCGTGGGGGTGCACGACCTCATCCACCGTCCCGGCGAGATGCGCGAGCACGAGCTCGAGATCGTTGTTCCCGAAAAGCTCGGCGAGGGCCTCGTGGCCGTCCAGGCCGATTCGATCCTCGATGTCGATCTGCGTCTCGAGGGGCTGCACGATGGCATCCTGGCCTCGGTTCTTGTTTCAGGAACGGCCGACGGAGTCTGCGGGCGCTGCCTCACCGACATCCATCTGCCGGTAGAAGTCGAATTCCAAGACGTTTTCGCGTATTCTCTTGACGAAGCTTTTGATTACTCGGTTCTCGACGATCACGTCGACCTCGAGCCGATGATCAGGGATGCGGTGATTCTGTCACTGCCGTTCCAACCGGTCTGTCGGCCGGATTGCCCAGGACTCGACCCGGAGACGGGTGAAAAGCTGGCTGATCAGCCGCATGGCGAACCCCAGCAGATCTCCGATCCGCGCTGGGCTGCGCTCGCAGGCTTCGAGCCCGCAGTCAAGACCAGCACCGACACACAGACTGACCACGCAGACACCGACGCCTCAGCGCGACCCGAGTGACCTGAACGAGAGAGAAAAGAGAAGATCATGGCTGTTCCGAAGAGAAAGATGTCGCGGGCTTCCACCCGCATGCGTCGCGCTCAGTGGAAGGCTACGGCCCCCACCCTCGTCAAGACCATCGAGAACGGCAAGACTGTCTACAGCCTGCCGCACCGCGCCAAGATCGTCGAAGACTCCGCAGGCACCCCCCTGTTCATGGAGTACAAGGGCCGCAAGGTCGCAGACATCTAAAGACTCCTGCTGTCGGCAACGACAACAGCTGCGTCACCAAGGAGCGCCTCGATGGTTTCACAACATGAAACCGACGGGTCGCTCCTTTTGGCGACCCTGCAGGTCGAGCTGGCCGATGAGCTGCTCGAACTCGCCCTGACCCACCGCTCGTACTCGTACGAGAACGGCGGCATCCCGACGAACGAGCGCCTCGAGTTTCTCGGCGACTCGATTCTCGGGCAGGCCGTCACGGTCATGCTGTACACCCGTTTTCCCGAACTCGAAGAGGGCGAGCTGGCGAAGCGCCGCGCCAGCCTCGTGTCGACCGTCGCCCTCGCAGAGATCGCCCGCGGCATCCAGCTGGGCCGTTTCGTGCGCCTGGGCCGCGGCGAAGAGCTCACCGGCGGGCGCGACAAGGCCTCGATCGTCGCCGACGCCGTGGAAGCGGTGCTCGGTGCCGTGTACCTGCAGCACGGCCTGGAAGTTGCCCGGACGGTGGTGCTCCACCTGTTCGCCGGTCTGATGGCCACTGCGCCCAT
>NZ_CAXVWM010000211.1:0-5005 GCF_964263775.1 Agreia sp.
CATTCACACAGTCGAACATACATTCGAACCGGTGTCAATCTACACGGACGGCGCCGCGCTGTCGCCCCGGCGCCGGTCGATATCCGCCACGGTGTAGTCGGCGAGAGGATTGCGCCCCAACTTATGTCTCAGCGCGGCGACGGCGAGGTGTCGGAAGTGCGTCGGCCTGGAGGCCCGTATGACACGCGCCCGCATTGCGTACGCGTCGACGTACGCCATGCGGGGCGCCCAGATCGGTCGCCGACGGCGCGTCGAGACCTTACTCGTCAGGTGCAGGAAACCCTGCACGGAACCGATGGCCGATGCGACGTCGACCCCGACGGAAATGGATGGCAAGGGCACGTCGCCCGTCTGGTCGTTCTGCAGCGTCACAAGACTGGTCAGGTCGGTGTAGGGCGGGATATACGGCAAGCAGCGGCTCAGGTCGACGCTCTGCTCGCTAATGCGATCGAGGTCGTCTTCTGCGGAAAGTCCCATGAAACGCTCGAAAGTCCAGGCGCTTCCGGGCGCGAACGACATGACCTGCGCCGCAAATCCCACGTTCATCACGAGCACGTCGGGGATGTTCTGGAGTCGCGCCTGACGGGCGATCATGGTGCCGATCTCGGGCCGCGTGAGTTCGGATTCATCGAAGACGAGATCGGCGCCCCGCATGAATTCGACCGTGTTGTCGCGGGTCGCTCCTTCTCGCCAGACATCCACCCGGGCCGCAGGGTTGACGTCGAGCACCGTCTCTCGGAAGACGTCGACCTTCGCTCGACCGATCGACGCGGTCTTCGCGCCCTCAACGCGGTTGACGTTCTCCCGCTCGAAGACCTCCGGGTCTGCGACGCTGAAAGACCCCACGCCCATGCGGGCGAGCTTGATTCCCAGCTGGAATCCGTCTCCCCCGACTCCGCCGATTGCCACGCGGCTGGATATCAACGCGCGTTGCTCCGCCTCGCTCCAAAAGCCGTAGTTTCGCGAGAACTCCGGCGACGAGACGGTCTTCATGCCTCGGCCCTAATCGCTTCGACGGCTCTGCGCGGCGCCCTGCCGAAATAGGCGAGCCCGGGGTGAGCTGCCTGGAACGCGCTGATGAACGAGTCATTGCGGGCGTTCACGCATACCGTCGATTCGGGGATGTCGATCTCGACGGGCACGTTGTAGTCAAGGTAGTGCGCGACGTAGCGAACGTCGCCAATGCGCTCGAGCGCGATGATGCTACGCAGGTGCCTCTCGAGCCACGGCTCGATGATCGCGAAGGTGCGACCGAGTCCGTGCAGCGGGATGTAGGCGAGCATGAGGGCGAACAGCTGCCACTGGATCAGGTCCTGGAACGCCGCCTTCTCGTGGCGCGCGATCACACGTGACACCTCGACCGCGGAGTCGAGGAGCGGTATCGATGTGAACGCGTCGGCGCAGAACTCCTCGATCGGAAGCGGCTGGTCGCCCCTGATGATGAGCCTCGACACGCCGACGATGCGAACGCCGGACTCGGCCTGCTCGAACACAGCGAAGGTAACCGAACGTCCATCGTCCTGGTCACGGTCGGTGCCGTCTTCATCGAGGTCGTCGGCGGCCAGCTGGGCGGTCTGGTCGACGTAGACGCGGCGACGCAGCTGGAAGTGCGCGGCGTATTCGTCTTCGAGTCCATCGACGGCCTTGCCGTCGATGGCGAGGATTCCGGCGCTGAGTCGCGCCTCCGGACTCGCGTCGAATACCGTGGACCTCGGCACTACAGGTATCACTTCGTGGTTCGACACACTGCGGTCAATGTGGGACATGCCGGGCGTCCTCACTATCTCGACGCAATCCGTTCAGTACCACTCCACGCCCCCAGATTCAGCACGACGACGCCGTGCACACCACCCCGGGCTCTTTCCGGGGCTGCTCCCTTGGGTTGCAGAACGCTCTGGCTGATCTGAGCATATGAGCACCACTCGCTTCACGCAAACTGCGTAGAATGTGAGGAGGATTGAGGGAAGCAGGACCAACGTGGCCGGCAAAGGTTTTTGGAATTCTGGTGCCGTCGTTCCAGATCGTCAGTCTGCAGCACGGCAAGGAGTCGTCGCCGCTGTGCTATCGCACATCGATGAGACAGGCATGACGGTGGGCATCGCCGAAGACGCCCTGGACGCTCTACTCGCAAACGCCGGGGTGAAGCGATCCGAGTTCGAGCGATCCTGGTCCACGCATCAGCAGTTCCTCGACGATGTGTTCCTCGCAATGGCCGAGAAGGCCCGGGAAGACCGCGCTGACACTCAGACCCTCCTGTCGACGTGGCAGTACCTCAGCTCGCGCACAGACGACCTGCAATCGCCGGGCGGACGCCGCCAGGTTCTGGTCGACGTCATCCGCACCGCAGCCGAATACAACTTCGGAGCCGTGACGGCCACGGGCGCCTGGCGGAGTTATGCCGGCCTGTCGGCGACCATCATGTCGTTCCCCGACCTCGAGACCAGGCAGCGCACGCTCGACGCACTCCGCGCGAGCGAGATGTCGTTCGTCGAGACCATGGAGATGTTCTATCGCAATGTGCTTCCGACCGTCGGCTACAGGCTGAAGCCGCATTTCGGCGGAGACTGGCAGCCGTTCGTCGTCGCTGCCGCTTCGGTCATCGAGGGCCTCGGTCTGATTCGCGCGTCCGTGCCCGCACTGGTCGAGCGCCCGCTCGAGATTCCAATCGGCGATACGGTCGAGCCGTGGTCGCTGGCATCGTTGTCGTTCATGGGCATCGTCGATGCCTTCATCGAGCCCGACCCCGACTACGAGCCCGATGAAGCCATCTCCCGTCTGAGCGGTGGAGTCGATGTGACGCCCTCGTCGAGCGAGGACTTGCAGGGGTACTGACCGCTCAATCCGACAGGTAGCCGTCTTCGGCGGCACGCCTCAGCAGGTCGTCGCGTGTTGCGACAGTGCGGCCGCTCGACGCGTAGATGGCCCGGATCTGTTTGAGCGCGCCTCTGACCCGTTCGAAGCGCACCCCCTCGATGAGTGCGATGTCGACGGTGCTTTGGCCGGTAGCGTAAAGCTTCAGAACCCGGCGCTGCCACTCGTCGAGCGTCGCGGGCGTGCTCTGGTCGACCTGAGGCGGCCGCGTCTTGCTGGCTTCCGCGCCGCCGAGAACACGACGGGCGGCATCCAGCACCGCCTCGGCCGGGCGTGACTTGGGAACGAAGGCATCGGCGCCCGCCTCGAGCGTGTTCGTCTCGGCATCCGGTCCCGCTTCGGTGCTCATGACAACGACGCGGGCGCCGGCATCGGTGCAAATGCGGATGCGCTCCGCCAGCGAAGACGGGGATTCGATCGTGCGGGCCATCAACACGACGTCGGGCGGAAACGTCGCGTGCGCGACGAGGCCCTCCCATGATCCTGACACGGCCACGACCTCGAAGTCGGGAGCATTCATCTCAATCCATTGGGCGAGGCCGTCGATAACGAGCACATGATCGTCGAGCAGCGCGATGGTGCGCCGCCGAGCGGTCACGAGATCACCGCCGTCGTGCCGGTCTTGCGGATGCGATCCATTGTCTGCCGGAAAGACTGGGGACGGCCGAAGAAGTAGCCTTGCGCGCTTCGGACTCCGAGCTCCACCATGACATCGACCACCTCCGCGCTCTCTATGCCCTCGACGACCATCGTGTAGTCAAGGTTGTCACCGAACCCCTGAAGCGCCTTGATCACCTCGCGCTGCCTCACATCGCCCAGGTCGTCGATGAGGCTCTTGTCGATCTTCAGGATGTCCATGGGAAAGCGTACGAGGGCGCCGACCGAGGAGTCGTCCGAGCCGTAGTCGTCGAGGGCGATGATGACGCCAGCATCCTGCATCACCTCGGCCTCGCGACGCAGGTCGTCGGTGACCGAGCGCAGCGAGCGCTCGTTCAACTCGATGCACAACGAGACGTTCGGATGTGATTGTGCGATGTCGCGGATGAAAGGACCCAAGTGATCCTCGCTGATCTGACCCAGCTCGAGATTCACTGTCATGCACGCGATACTGGGCTCAAACGCATGAAACTTCTCTGCGGCATCCATCGCCTTCACGATGATCTGCCGTGTCAACTCGTCCATGAGTCCGAGGCTCTTGGCTCGAGCGACGAGCGATGAGGGTGAGATGGGCCCGAGCTCAGGGTCGATGTAGCGAACGAGCGCCTCGAATGCCCAGATGCGCCCCTGGTCGATGCTGACGATCGGCTGAAACGCCAGCGTCAGCCGGTCCTCGGTGATCGCGCGGGCGACGATGTCGTTGGTTCGCGTCGAGCGGTGCGAGGCGATGTTGACGCTGCTGCCCTCGGCCGGTCCACCCTGACGCCTCGAACGCTTGACCTGGAGCATGCTGCGGTCGGCGTCGACGACGAGAAGCTGCGCGTCGATCTCCCGGTGACCCGAGAATGCGAGACCTGCGCTGACGACGGGTCTAAACTCCTGACCGTCGAGGGTCAGGGGCCTCCCGATGTCGTGAATGATCTCGTCTGCGAGCTCCTTGCTCTGCGCCACGGTCTGCAGTTCGGTCAGAATCGCGACGAACTCGTCACCGCCGATGCGTGAGACGAAGTCGCGGCCGCCTACCGAGTTGCGAAGCCGGGCCGCCACAGCCTTGAGCAGCTCGTCACCCGTGTGGTGACCGCGAGAGTCGTTCAGCCTCTTGAAGTTGTCGAGGTCGATGAACAGCACTGCGATGCCTGTGTGATACGACCTGTTCTCGTTGGCTTCGACCAACGCCGCCTGAAAGGCGCCGTAATTGGGAAGGCCCGTCAGCGGGTCGCTGTTGGCCCGGAGCTCGAGACTGTCGACGTCGTGCTGGATGCGCGCGGTCTCGCTCGCCATATGGGCGAGGGCGGTCAGAGCCTGCTCGTCTTCGCTTCCGAGGGGAAGGGCGCCGAGACGCCGCGACGCGACGATGTACTCGTCGACGCCGAATTCCAACCGCACCGGTGCACCGATCTCGCCCAGGCCGGGCGGGTCGTCGCGCACCTCTGCATCGCCCGCCTGCAGCACTGTCTGCGCGCGCACTTCGAGCGCA